>JAODBO010000145.1 GCA_025464005.1 Acidimicrobiaceae bacterium
CTAGCCACTCCGGCGCGACCAGGCCCGTCGCCCCGAGAACGGGGCGACGGGCCTGGCGCTCGCTTCGGCTGCTGGCTACTGCTGGCTACTGCTGGACAGGCTCACCGGTGGTCGCGTCGAGGAAGAGCTTCGACGCCGACGGCGCGTCGAAGTCGAACATCGGCAGGATCGAGCCCGCCGTCGTGTCCGCCGCACCGTTTCCGAGGGCGCCGGTGTTCCAGTTGAACTCGATGAAGTTCACGACCGAGCTCTGGTCGGTGATCGAGCTGCTCACGTAGTCCTTCTTCGCGTAGGGCGAGATGACGAGGAACGGGAGCCGCGGCCCGAGCCCGCACTTGCCCTGCTCCGGGGTTCCCGCGGTGGTCCGGGGCACGGCCGCGGTGTTGGTGCCACAGGTCCCGGTCCCGGTCAGTGCGTCGATCGGGCTCTGCGACTGCGTGAGCACCGGGCTCGCGACGTGGTCGTACCAGCCGTCGGAGTCGTCGTAGCTGATGACGACCGCCGTCGAGCGCCACGACGGGAGGCTCTCCAGGTGGTTGATCGTCCCGGTGAGCCACGCCTGCTCGTCGAGCGGGTCCGAGTAGCCCGCGTGGCCGTCCTGGTAGGCAGGGGCCTTCAGGTACGAGACCGCCGGCATGTTGCCCTGGTTGGCCGCGGCCCAGAAGTCCGCTATGTCGTACTGGTGGTTGGCCTGGTCCTGGTGGCCGATCATGGCCACCGACGTCGGCGGGAGGTGCTGGGGGTTCGCCGTCGAGGCGTAGTACTCGAACGGCTCGTGATGCGGGCTGTAGTCACTAACCGTCGCGCCACCGAGGTTCTTGTGGCTCTCGGCGCAGATCTGGGCCGTCGTTGGAGGCGTCGTGCCCTGACCCGGCACGTAGCCATTGTCGAAGCCGCCCTGGAACCATCCCCAGGTCAGGTTCTTCGCGTCGAGCGCGGTGCCGATGTTCGGGCCGCCCATCTGGATCGTCGACGCGGGCGTGTTCTTGTCCTGGAGGTAGGAGCACACGTCGTAGTACGGGTCCGCGTCGCTGTAGTCGGTGCCGGCTCCGGCGGTCGTCTGTGCCCCGACGGTCGTCAACGTGGTCGGGTCGAACGTCGTGGTCGAGCTCGGCGCGCTACAGGCGGAGTCGTTGATCGTCGCCGACGACGGGCCGCATATCGCCCCGTAGGTGTTGGCGGCCGTCACGTTGAGCGCGCCCGGGGTCGACGGCCCGTACGTCGTGCCGTAGGAGTTGTCGCTCATCGCGAAGTGCTGCGCGTAGTTCCACATAGCGGTGACGGTGTTGCCGTCGTAGTAGTCCATCACCGCGTAGTTCGAGCTGGCGTTGCCAGGGACCGGCTCATTGAGCCCGGCGAGGCACTGGGCGAGTGTCGCCCCCTTGCCGGTGTGTGCCACCACCTGGTCCATTGCGCCTGCGTCGACCGCCAACTGCTCGTCGGTGTAGCCGTGATCCTGGTCGCACGTCAACGCGTCGGAACGGTCGAGACGCGCCGGGTTCGAGGCGTTGGTGTTCGCGTTCAGCAGCGCACTCGTCAGCCCGTTGACGTCGGGCGTGCTCTTTGCCGCCGTGAACTGCGGCTCGCCGGTCGGATTCGCAGCGACCGGGTAGGTGGCGAAGTAGTGGTCGAACGAGACGTTCTCGTCGAAGATGACGACGAGGTGCTTGATCGGTGTAGCGGTCTGCAGGTGGCCGACGTCGTGCGCGCGGCTCACCGACAGGGTCGGCCCCGACCGGCCGGCCGAGGCTGTCCCTGCGGTCGCGAGCGTCGCGCTCGCTGCGCCGATAGCTGCCAGGGCGACGAGCGTCGAAGCTCGCTTCCGATATGCCTGCACAGGCGTCCCCTCTCATCGTTGGGATGACTGCCCGCCGGATTGCCCGGGGGGAGGCGTCCGCCGGCTCGGAGAGTGAGCGCGCGGGCTGCCAAGCACACGATGGAGCACGCGAGTTACGTGTCGGACACCGGCGGCCGATGTGGGCGGGACGGAAGCTGAATTGTCTGTGACCGGACCGTGCCAGGCCCAGCGATGGTCCGCGGGCAGTCCCCGAGGCGCTGTCGCTCAGGCGTCCTTGGCCTCGTTCCGCTCGCCGACGAGGCGGTCGAGCGCTCGGTGGAGCAGGTCCCACACACCGAGCTCGCGTCTCGGGAAGTCGCGCACCTCGGTCTCGAGGGTTACGCCCGCCCACGGGTTGTACGGCGGTGGGTCATAGAGCTCGACCTTGTAGTTGCCCACCTCGTGGGTGCCGCTGTGATCGTTGCGGATCACCGCCCTCGCGATATCGGTGTGCGGACGCTGCTTCTCCTGGGGGTCGTCAGGGTCGACCTGGTCAGGCCAGCGCTCGATCTTCACGATGATCATCTACTCGTCTCCCACGTCTAGCGTTCGCCGGGCCCGGGACCGAGCATGCCCCATATTGGACCAGCCGTGCGGTCCCGATCCGCCACGAGCGCACCGCGCGGCGTTCGGGCAGATATCTCGCCGGACGAAGGCGCGCTGCTAGGTGCCCGAAAGTGCCGCGTGCAGCTCCTCGACGCTGGCCACGACGCGCAAGGCCCCTGCTTTGGCCAGCTCGCCCGGAGCGGCGTAGCCCCAGGCGACCCCGAGACAGTCCACGCCGTTCGCCGCGGCGCCGAGCACGTCGTGCTCCCGGTCCCCGACCATCACGGCTAATTCGGACGATCCACCCGGAAGCGCTCGCAGCGCGTCACCGACGATCTCGGTCTTGCCGGCCCGTTGGCCGCCGAGATCGGCACCGCACACTGCGACGAAGTGACGCCGGATCCCGAAGTGCTCGAGGATCTGCTCGGCGAACACCGTCGGCTTCGAGGTCGCCAACGCGATCGGGGTGCCTGCTCCGTCGAGCCCTTCCAACATCTCCGCGATCCCCGGGAACAGCGAGTTGTCGAACATCCCGCGTGCTGTGAAGTACTCGCGGTACGCGCGCATCGCTCGCTCGGTGCCCGGCTCGTCGAGGCCGAGGACGCCGCGGAACGACTCCTGCATCGGGGGCCCGACGAAGCGGCGCAGCTGCTCGGCGCCGGGCGAGAGGAGACCGATGACTTCAAGAGCGTGCTCGACCGACGCCACGATCCCCGGTGCGGAGTCGGTGAGCGTTCCGTCCAGGTCGAAAAGGACCGCCGAAGGTGTCATCGCCCGGAGAGACTAGCGACGTCCCCCGACGGCTCGGCATGCCGCATGGCGGCGCGCTACGACTAGTCGTAGCGTCGTGGCGTGAGGAGTATGTGGCTCTCGCCCAGGGCTTTGGGCCTCCATGTGGCGTTGCTCGTCTGCGTGCCGGGCTTTTTGTGGCTCGGTTGGTGGCAGCTCCACCGGGCCCTGGCCGGAAATGGCCTGAGCTGGGCCTATACCTTCGAGTGGCCATTCTTCTGTGTCTACGCCGCGTTCATGTGGTGGAAGCTCGTCCACGACGTCGGAGCCGATCGCGCCGAGCGGGACGCGTCTCGATCCGCGGCGACGAACGGACCCACCGAGGATGCCGCCACGCCAACGCCGCCCGACGCAGCGGGCGGCGATGCCTACGACGAAGAGCTCTCGGCCTACAACCGTTACCTGACGGCACTGAACGACACCGGTGAGCGCAAGCACTGGTGACGGGTAGTGGGCCAGATCGAAGTCACTCAAGGCTGACGCCCCGGACCCGTCCCCTGCGCCTTACGACTGGCCTATGGCGAAGCGGACAAGCAAACCCCAAGACCTTCAGGCAAACCTTGTGACCTGAACGAGCTGGCAGCGCGCGTCGCCCACGATGCGACGAACGAGAGCCCGACCGTACGAGGGCAAGGACCCTGCCGCCGTCGAGCTGGGCCGGCTCGGCGGTCAGATCAGAAGGGAGAAAGGGTCCGAGCAGACAGCTCACGCCGGAAGAACGTTCGAAAAGCGCTCGCAAAACAGCGTCCGCAAGCTGGAACGGATCACGTCGCGTCGGCGAAGGGATCCGAGTCGTCCCTGGGGCCCCGGTTGGCGACGATGGCCTGCCGCAGCCAAGCAAGATCTGCGGTGGCGGTGTAATAGCGCCCGCGAGCAGCCCCGTGAGGCACCAACAGACTGGCGTCAGTGATCATCTTGAGGTGTCGGCTAGCGACCTGCTCCGTAATCTCGTCCTCGGCTTCGGCCAGGATCGCCCGATAGGTGCCGTTCCGAATCGCCGCGTCGTAGAGCGGCGCGATCGTTCGTTCGGGGAGCCGTTCCGATTGAACACGGTCCTTGAAACTGACTGCCTGGTGACGGCGGACCGACGCGCTACGTGCCTGTCGTCCTCAGCCCGGTCGAACCTCGTTGTCGAGCTCGGCGCGGAGCTTTAGTGCCTGGTCCATCCCGGGCTCGAGTGACAGCGCCTCGTCGACCTCGACAAGCGCCGCCTCGCGGTCTCCGAGCAGCGCGTGGCACAGCGCGGCGTTGAACGCGACGAGCGGCTGCGGTCCCCGGATGGCCCGCGAGCGCGCCAGATAGACGAGCGCCTCCGCGTAACGGCCCGCCGGCGCCAGGAGGGCCGCGATGCCGAAGGCGACGTCGGTCTCGTCGTCGAGGGCGTAGTAGCGCTCCCAGACCTCGTCGAGCGCCCGCACGGTCTCCTCCACCCCGCCGGGCTGTGCGTCGGCCAACTGTTTTGCGAGGGCGCCGTGGAGCGTGCGGAACAGGTATGCGTCGTAGCCGCCGACGCGTAGCAGCGCCAACAGGATCGCCAACGGAAGCTCGTCGAGCCCCTCACCGAGCGCGGGGCGCATCGTGAGGAAGAGGTCCTCCGGTCCTGCGTCGTCCACGGCGAGCGCGAAGCGATGAGCGGTCGAGGACGCGCGGCCGGTGGCTCCGAGGAGGATCGCGGCGATGAGCAGTCCCGCGGGGAGCGCCGAGGGAAGGAGCATCGTCCCGCCACGGGCGCCCGCGAAGCGCCCGATCGCGTCCAAGTCGACCGGCAGCGAGAACGAGCCGCCGTGCACGCTGAGTCCGAGCACGGCGGCCGGGCGGAACGCCTCGGACGGCACGCCGCCGTCTTCGCCCGGCTCTGGCGTCTCCCGGATCGTGCCGTCTTGATCACGGCGGTCGCCGTCGCGGTTCATCTCGGGCAGGCCGCCGGGGCGCTCACCGACGAGCAGCAGCAACCGGTCCCGGGAGAGCTCGCCGAGGTGCCGGACGCATCGCAGCGCCGGGGCCGGAAACAGGAAGCGCTCGGCCGCGTCTTCTTCGCCGCGCAGGCGCGCCAGGTCGTGGAGGAGCGTGTCGAGGTCGGCCTCCCCGTAGTGGTGCTCGCCGACGCGCTCTCGAGTCGTCGCCAGCCACACCCGCCGCAGGAAATCGGGGGCGTCCGGGGCGAGATCGGGCTCGGTGGCGACGAGAGCGACGAGCTCCTCAAACAGCCGGCCCCTCTCCACGGCGAACAGGTCCTGCGGGATCACGTCGAACAGGTAGTTCGCCACGGCTACGACCGGGTTCGCCACGTCGCCCGGGCGAAGGACGACCCCGGCCCGCTCGAGCCGCAGCTCGGCATCGCGCGTCGCGTCGAACGTCGCCAGATCGAGCCGGCCCGACTCGAACAACGGCGCCAGACGGGGGTGCGAGCGCCAGAAGTCGACGTTGGACTCGGCCAGGTCGGTGAGGATGTAGACGACGTGAAAAGGAGCGACCGAGGCGACGTCGAGCGCTCGGAGGAAGTGGAACGAGAGCCGACCCGTACCGGAGCCGAGCTCGACGACGTACAGCGGCTCCGCAGGGTCGACAGGGCCGAACCTACCGTTCGCGCAGTCGGCGACGAATCCTTCGACGACCTGTGCGTACGCTCGAGCGACGAGTGGCCCGCTCGTGAGGGTGTGCGGCACGTCACCCGAGGACCACGCCTGGACTCCCGAGCGCCGGAAGTAGTCACCTTGCACCGACCACAGCCGCGAGCGCGAGAGGGGCCTGGCGGACTCGACGACGGTCCCCGTCGAAACGCTTGTCGCGGGGCCTCGATTCACCGTGGCGAGACTATCGGTGGTTGCCGCACGGCGGCGGCGGCACTTCAGGGCTGGGGCGAGTCCGGCGTGTCGAGGTCGAGCGCGAGCGAGTTGATGCAGTACCGCAGTCCATTCGGCCCGGGCCCGTCGTCGAAGACATGTCCGAGGTGCGAGCCGCAGGCGCGACAGACGACCTCGCTGCGCGCCATGCCGTGGCTGCGGTCCTCCCGCACCTCCACTGCGCTCTCAACGGCGGGCTCGGTGAAGCTTGGCCAGCCCGAGCCCGAGTCGAACTTTGTGTCGGAGGAGAACAGCACGGCGCTACATGCAGCGCAGCGATACGTGCCGTCCTCGTGACTGTGGACGTACTTTCCGGTGAAGGGCCGCTCGGTCGCCGACCGACGCAACACCTCGTACTGCTCGGGGGTGAGCAGCTCCTGCCACTCCTTGTCCGTGCGCACTCGAGCCTCGTCCATGTCCCTCTCCTTCTCGCCCTTCAGGAGCACCCTACGGTTCGGGATCGCCGGAGCTGGCTACTTCGGGATGCCTCCAAGCGTGACGGTCGCGCTGTGGGTCGCCCCGCTCGTGTCGACGTAGCTCACCGAGATCTGGTTTCCCGGCTTCTGCGCGGCGACGACCTTCTGCAGTGCTGCGAAGGTCGTCGTGGTCGTCGAGTCGATCTTGGTGATCGTGTCCCCCGCGACGAGACCCGCCGCCTGAGCGGGACCGCCGATAGCGACGTCGGAGAGCCCTATGCCCGCTGGGGTCGTCCCCGCGCTCGTGCCGGTGCCTGTACCTGTGCTGCTACCGAAGCCCGACGATCCGAAAGCCGACGAGACCGACCCGTAGATCCCGAGGAAGGGGCTCTCCCCGAGGATGATGCCGTTCACCGCCTGGCCCTTCTCCATCTCCTGGGCGATCGTCCGAGCCTGGTTGATCGGGATCGCGAATCCGAGCGTGGCGCTCGTATCCGTGCCAGAGAGGGCGGCGGTGTCCATGCCGACGACTTGAGCGTGCGCATTGATCAATGGGCCGCCGGAGTCGCCCGGCTGGATGGGAGCGTCCGTCTCGATCAGGCCATGAAGCGTCTCGCTCACTGTGGCCGATGTCTGGTCGCCCGCGGTGATCGTCCGGCCGAGCGCCGAGACCATCCCGGTGACCGTCGTCGGCTGCCCACCGAGCCCTTGTGCATTGCCCATCGCGACGACCGAGTTGCCGACCGCGACCGACGAGGAGTTCCCGAGCGAGACGGTCGGGAGGGAGCCGGAGTAGCCCTCGATCTGCAGCAGGGCCACGTCCTTGGTCGGGTCGACGCCGATGACGCTCGCGGCGTAGGTCCCGGAGTGCCCCTGGATGCTCACGGTGATCTTCGTCGCGTTCTCGACGACGTGGTTGTTCGTCAACACCTCACCGCTCGAGGTGATGATCATGCCGGTACCCGCGGCCTGCTCCTGGCCTTGGGCCGCCGGGCTGGCGACGGTGGTGTTGATGTCCACGATGCCGGGCTGGACCGCCTTCGCGATAGCCGCCGTGGACTCCGAAGGCCCGGAGCTCGCCTGGGTCGACCTCCCGGGCGACGGGACCACGGGAACCGTCGTCGACGTGGGGCCGCTCCCGGAGCCGCTCCCGAAGGCGACGCCCAAGCCTGCGCCGAGGCCGCCCGCGAGCAGCGCGGCTACGGCCGCGACGGCGAGCACGTTCCTGCCACCGTGGTGAGGCTCGGGCGGTGGGGGTGGCACGTGACCGTAGTCACCCGGTCCACCGCCGCCCCAAGGCAACTCCGGTGGCGTGCCTCCGGACGAAGGACCACCCGGGGGATCGAGCAGGCCGTCCGTCGGGCCCGCGGAGCTCTGGGCGAAGGACGGCATCGACAACGGCATGGGGGACTCCCACGGCGCCGGGGGTGTCGGGACGTCCGGCGGCAGCGCCGGGCCGGCGACGACCGAAGGCACTGTCTCGGTCGTGGGCGCTGTCTCGGTGGTGGGAGTCCACGCTGCGGCTGGGTCGCGACCGTCACCGACGTCCGACCGGCCCGTCGTCTCGTTCTCTTCCTCGTCCATGATCTCACCTCAGTAGTGGGCCTTGGCGGCCCGGCAGGTCTCAGTACCTACAGGATGCCTTTGCCGTCTTCGACCAGCCTGAACCTCTCCTGAGAAATCCCTGTGAAAACGGCGTCACGGACCGGCTGCTATCGCCACCGCCGGCACCCCGGTCACCGCCTTCGAGAGCGGCTGGGGCGGCGACGTCGCTAGCTCACGCGCCCGTCCGAACGCGTAGACGGCGCCAACCCGCGTGAGCAGCCAGTACCCGGCTCCCGCCGCCGCGGGTGCGACCGCTATGGCGACGACGTTACCGGTGACGCGGCCCGCCGATGGCGCGAGCGGGCGTGCGCCGCCGAAGCCGTAGATACGTCCGGTGGAGCTGACGACGAAGTAGCCCTGGACCGTCGTCGCCGAGGCAATGGCCACGATCCTTCCGTGTAGCGCCCGCGAGGGCACCGAGCCGAGCGAGGCAGCCGCGCCGAACGCGTAGACGCGTCCCGTGTTGCTGACCAACCAGTAGCCGAGTCCCCCCGTCGTGGCCGCTATCCCGACGATGCGCACGCGCCGCGAGCGCTTCGGCACGGAGCCGAGCGAGCGCGCCGAACCGAAGCCGTACACGTGTCCCGTCGAGATCACCACCCAGTAACCGCTGTCGTCAGGAGCAGGAGCCACGCCGACTGCCTGTCCCTCGAGGTGCTTGCGAGACACGGAGCCGTAGTTGCGCGCACCCCCGAAGGCGTGGATGCGTCCGGCCGAGGTAAGCGTCCAGTAGCCGGCGCCGCTCGACTCGGGCGCGAGCGCCACCGCCTTGCCTGCGAGCCGCTTCGACGACGAGGGAGCAGCCATCCCGACCGAGACCGAACGACCGGCCGCGTCGGCGGTCACGTAGCTCTCTGCGGGAAGCGGCGCCGGCTGCACGCTCAACGACAGCAGCGCCTGGCTGGTCGCGCCGAGGCCGTCGGTGACCTCGATGTCGACGGTCGAGGTTCCCGAGGTCCCTGGGCGCCCGGACAGCAACCCGGAGGAGGAGAGCACGAGGCCCCCCGGGATCCCACCTTTGCCGATCGACCACGAGAAGGGCGCGGTACCGTTCGCCTCGCCGAGTTGCAGCGAATAGGCCTTGCCGACCTGAGCTGGAGGAAGGCTCGGGGTTGTGAGCAACGGTCCGGGCGCTACGACGAGCGCGACCGTCGTCGTGACTCGTTGGTTGGCGGCGTCGACCACCGATACCTCGACGCCCTGGCTACTCGTGGAGGTGGCCGCGCCGCCGAGCAGGCCCCCCGAGGTGATCGTCACGCCCGCGGGAAGCGAGTCGGGCACCCATTGGTAGGGAGTGGCGCCGCCGCTCGCGTCGAGCTGGATCGAGAGCGGCTCTCCCACCTCGACCGCCGGCAGGGAGGTCGTCGTGACGACGAGTGGAGGGCCCGCCGCCGCAGCGGCCGCGGTCCCGGTCATCGGTGCCTCGAAGTTCGCCCAGAGCAATGCTCCTGCGGCGGCGACGGTGAGGGTCAGGGCGCGCGCGAACAGGCGCAACGAGGAGGGCGACACTTCGCCGGAGCGTACCCGAGCGGTCAACGGCGCCGTAGTCGCCTGCCCGACTCGTCCGGCCTGCCCGGCTCCTCCGGTCGTCGGGCGCGACGAAGGGGAGGAGCTTCCGGGCGCCCGCATGGGCGACACCGGCACTCCTCCCCTTCTGTCGAGCGGAACCGGCTAGCTCAACCGGTCACGACGTAGGTAGCGAATCCCGTCACCGCGGACGAGAGCTTGGTGTGGGCCGAGGAGCCGAAGAAAGGTGCGATCCCCTCGTTGTAGATGTTGCCCTTCGTGGAGACGAGGTAGTAGCCCTTGCCCGTCGCCGAGACGGCCATTGCCGAGATCGGTCCCGGAAGGGTCTTGCGAGCAGCAAGCGAGCCGTAGAACCTCGCGTCACCCTCGTTGTAGACGTTCCCCTTCGTGGTGACGAGGTAGTAGCCCTTGCCGTCGATGCTCGAGGCCATCGCGACGACCGGGCGCACCTTGGTGTTGAGCGACAGCGACGAGTAGGACTGCGCATCCCCGTAGGCGTAGACCGCGCCGGAGGACGTCGCGAGCCAGTAGCCCTTCCCGTCCGGGGTCGTGGCGAAAGCCGTGATCGACGAGGGGATCTTCACGTGGACCGGCGAGCCGTAGAACTTCGCGTCGCCGTAGTTGTAGATGTTCCCACGGGCGGTCACGAGGTAGTAACCCTTGGCGTCGACCGACGTCCCGAAGCCGATGACCGGGCTCGGGAGTTTGGCGTGCGCCTTGGACCCGAAGAACTTCGCGTCCCCGTAGTTGTAGACGTTGCCCGCCGACCCGGCGAGGTAGTAACCGGCGTCGTCAGGGGTCGCGACGATGGCGACCACCCCGTGCGGGGCGACCTTGCCTGTCGTCGGGAAGAGCGGCGCGGCACCCTGGTGCTGGACCGAGCCACCGCTCGTCACGTACCAGTAACCCTTGACCGAACGTTGCGCGACCACGAGGGTGAATGCCTGGGTGGCAGTCGCACCGACGCCGTTCGACGCCGAGATGGTTAATGGGTAGGAGCCGACGGTCGAACCGGCCGGCACGCCGGAGATCGTCGCCGTGTTGTTCTTGTTGTCGACGAAGGTCACGCCGGACGGGAGGGTGCCCGTGTCGGTGATCGTCGCGTCGGGGATGCCCGTCGCCGTCACGGTGAAGCTTCCGAGAGCGCCTTCACCGAAGGTCGCCGTGGACGCGCTCGTGATGGCGCTGGGCACGCCTGCGAAGTACAGCTCCGATGCGCCGGTGACCGACGTAGCGTTCGTCTCACCGCCGGCGACGAGCACGTTGCCGTTCGCCAGCAACGTCGCCGTAGCAAAGCCGCGTCCGGTCGACATGCTGGCTGTCGTCGTCCAGGTGCCGCTCGTCGGGTTGTAGCTCGCCGCTGCGTTGGTCGAGTCCTGCGCGGGGTCGACCAGGCCGCCGGCGTAGAGCACCGAGCCGTTGGCTACCAAAGTTGCGGTGGCACCATACGAGCCGACCCCCGGGAGCGAGCCGGTGGCGGCCCATGTGCCGCTACTCGGGTTGTACAGCTCGCTCAGCGCAGTCGGCGTGCCGGTCGTCGTGGTCGAGCCACCGGCCACGAGGACGCTGCCGCTGGCGAGCAGGCTCGCCGTCGCGTACTCCGTCGGCGTCGGCAACGTGGGCGTCGCCGTCCAAGCCCCGGTCGAGGAGTTGTAGACCTCTGCGGTGTTCGTCACCGTCGCCGTGCCCCCGGAGGCCAGCGTCGCTCCTCCGGCCACGAGGACGCTGCCGTTGGCAAGCGCCGTGGCGGTGGCGTGCACCACGCCGTTTCCCGGCAAGCTGCCGGTAGACGACCACGTCCCGTTCGACGGGTTATACAGCTCGGCGGCGGCTGTCGTCGAGGAGGCACCCGAGGAGCTCTGCTCGCCGCCCGCCACGAGGACGTTCCCGTTGGAGAGCACGGCGGACGCCGCTCCGTACACGGCGAGGCTCGAAGGAAGCGCCTGCGTCGCGGCCCATGTGCCCGTCGTCGGGTTGTAGAGCTCGGCCGCGCCGGTGGGCACGAGCCCCGTCGTCTGGCCACCGACAACCAGGACCTGGCCGTTGCCGAGGAGCGTGGCCGTCGCGTCTCCGACCGGGAGCGGCATCGCTCCCGTCGAGGACCACTGTCCGGTCGCCGGGTCGTAGAGCTCGGCGGCCTGGGTCACGCCTACCGTGCCGCCCGTTTCGGTCTTGCCTCCGGCCACGAGGACCTTGCCGTTGCCGAGCAGCGTGGCCGTCGCTTCCGTGCGTGCCGTCGCTAGCGCGCCGGTGGCGGTCCAGGTGTCGAGCGTCGCCGCGCTCGCAGGCGACGCGCCTATGACGCCAAGCGCCCCCGCGCTCACCGTCCCCAGACCTGCGAGCAGGGCTGCGGACAGTCCCGCCACACGCCGTCGCGGTCCTCGCCGGTGCTCGTCCCTCTCGGGACTCGTCGGATTCTCGGACACGAGCTTCACCTCACCTCTCGGGTAGTGCTCATACTTCCCTAACTTTACGCATGGATTCCTAACAAGTTGCATTTCCATGCCATTGATCGCAACAAACTAGGCGGCAGGCCAAGGAGATGCAACGCGCCCCACCGAAAAATGCCCGGCTACAGCCGTGCGCAAAATCTGGCAACGGCGCCGAGTACCGACCCGGCGCGGGGATGAGCGAAGCGTTATGCGAGCGCCACGAGGTCGCGGAGCTCGGCGCTCCACATGTCCTCGACGCCGTCGGGCATCAGCAGGACGCGCTCCGGCTGGAGTGCCTCCACCGCGCCAGGATCGTGCGTCACGAGCACGATGGCTCCCTTGTAGGTGCGAAGCGCGGCAAGCACCTCGGCCCTACTCGCCGGGTCCAGGTTGTTCGTCGGCTCGTCGAGCAGGAGGACGTTCGCCGACGACACGACGAGCCCCGCGAGCGCGAGCCTCGTCTTCTCGCCACCGGAGAGGGTGCCGGCCACCTGGTCGACGCGATCCCCGCCGAAGAGGAACGCCCCGAGGATGCGCCGCAGCTCCACGTCCGTGAGCTGCGCCGGGGCCTGGCGTCTCAGGTTCTCGAAGACCGTCGCCCGGGCGTCCAGGGTCTCGTGCTCCTGCGCGTAGTAGCCGAGGCGCAGGCCGTGACCGGGCACGACCTCGCCGAAGTCGGGCTCCTCGACCCCGGCAAGCACGCGCAGGAGGGTCGTCTTCCCGGCTCCGTTCAGCCCGAGCACGACGACGCGGCTGCCTCGGTCGATGGCGAGGTCCACGCCCGAGAAGACCTCCAGTGAGCCGTAGTTCTTCGCGAGGCCGTTCGCGGTGAGCGGTGTGCGCCCACACGGCGCGGGTTCGGGGAAGCGGAGCTTCGCGACCTTGTCCTGCTGGCGAGTCTCGGCGAGGCCGTCGAGCAGTCGCGCTGCCCTTCGGTCCAGCTGGTGGGCGGCTCGCGCCTTGGTCGCGGTGGCGCGCATCCGATCAGCCTGGTGGCGCAGCGTCACGATCTTGCGCTCGGCGTTCGCTCGCTCGCGATGGCGCCGGCGCTCGTCCGCGGCGGCCTGCTCCAGGTACAGGTGCCATCCCATGTTGTAGACGTCGAGCACCTGGCGGTTGGCGTCGAGGTGGAAGACACGGTTGACGCTGGCCTCGAGGAGCTCGGTGTCGTGGCTGATGATCACGACCCCACCGTCGTGCGAGCGGAGGAAGCCACGCAGCCAGGTAATCGAATCGGCGTCCAGGTGGTTCGTCGGCTCGTCGAGCAGGAGCACCTGGGCGCCGGAGAACAGCACCCTCGCCAGCTCCACCCGGCGCCGCTGGCCGCCCGACAGTGTCCGCAGCGGCTGGACGAGCACTCGCTCGGGCAGGCCGAGGCTCGACGAGATGGCCGCCGCCTCGGCCTCGGCCGCCCATCCTCCGAGCGACACGAACTGCTCCTCGAGGCCCGCGTAGCGGCGCATGGAAGAGTCCCTCCCGGCTTCGTCCGAAGTCCCCATCTTCGCCGCCGCATCGGCGAGGTCGCGGACGATGACGTCGAGGCCTCGCGCCGAGAGGATCCGATCGCGCGCGAGCACGTCGAGGTCCCCCGTACGGGGGTCCTGGGGGAGGTAGGCGATGTCACCGGAGCGCCGCACCGAGCCCGACGCGGGGAGCCCCTCGCCGGCGAGCACGCGTGTGAGGGTGGTCTTGCCCGCTCCGTTTCGCCCGACGAGACCGATTCTGTCCCCCGGAGCGACCTGGAAACTCGCTCCGGATAGGAGCACGCGTCCGCCCGCGGCGAGCTCGAGATCGGTGGCAGTGAGCATAAGAGGGGTCGTCGTGAGGTCGGGCAGCGCAGCGGGTGGGGTGCAACGGCGCGGGCCTCCGACTGGAGACCGGCACGTAACAGCATCCCACCGATCGGCGACCCGGGCGGCACGGCGCCGTTCGACCTGGTGACGCGGCCGCCGGAACGAACCGCGATCGTATGCGGATGACGTGCGCCCGGCGCGACGCCGTGCGACAGGTAGCGTTGGCATGATGCCCGGACCGCTCGCGCTCGTCGGAAGCGGCGAGTTCCTCGACGTGATGCGGCCCGTCGACGCCGGGCTGCTCACCGGTCGGGCGCCGATTGCCGTCATCTTGCCGACCGCGGCCGCCGAGGACGGCCCGGCGCGGGTCGACTACTGGCTCGAGCTCGGTAGCCAGCACTTCCGGGATCTCGGGGTCACGCCGGTGCCCCTCCGGGTGCTCGACCGGGTAGATGCCGAGCGGTCCGACCTCGCCGAGCAGATCGCGGGAGCCGGCCTCGTGTACCTGTCGGGTGGAAGTCCCGGCTACCTCGCTGACACCCTGCGAGACACGGCCGTGTGGCGTGCGGTCCTCGCCGCGTGGAAGGGCGGTGCGGCCCTTGCCGGCTGCTCGGCTGGCGCGTGTGCCCTCAGCGCAGTCGCCGACGACTTCCGCCATCGCGGCAGGTTCTCCGGGGTGGGCCTCGGCGTCGTGCCCGACGTGGCAGTGCTCCCACACTTCGACCGCTTCGGTCAGTTCGCTCCGGGTCTTACGGAGGACTTCCTCGAGTCGAGCCCGCCGGACGTGGTCGTGCTCGGCATCGACGAGGACACCGCGCTCCTCGGTGGTCCGTCGCGCTGGATCGTCGCCGGGCACCAAGCGGTCTGGCGGTTGGAGCGGGACGGGTCGAGAGCCCGGTTCGGGCCCGGTGACGAGATCGATCTCGCGGCGCCGCCGGTCCGCGCCGTCGCGGGCTAGGCGGCAGTAGCAACCTCCGGACGAGCAGGCCGGCGCGCTACCGTGACGTATCAGCTAGACCAGCTCCAGTTGCTCGACTCGCGCCGCGGGACGAGGGGGAGAGTCACATGAAGCGCGCCGGGCCCGCACGTCCTCGCCATCGCAAGGGCGCTCGCGACCTCGCGGCGCGCGCGCTGATACTCGGCCTGCTGGGACGTTTGCGCAACGGCGCCGTCATCGTGCGCGAGGGCAACCGCCGGCACCTGTGCGGTCGGCCCGTCCCGGGCGAGACCGTGCCTGAGGTGGTCGTCGTCTCCCCGAAGGTGTGGCGGGCCGTCGCTTCCGATGGCAGCGCCGGACTCGGAAGGGCATGGATCTCCGGTTGGTGGACGTGCGCCACCCTCGACGAGCTCACGACGTTCCTGCGGGTGGTCATGCGCAACCTCGACTCGATCGAGAAGCCCGGCGCGTTCGGCAAGCGAATGCGCCTCTCCGCAGTGCGCGCCCTGACCCGCCCGGGCGATCGTTCCGGCGAAGCCGAGATCGAACGCCGCAATATTGGCTCGCACTTCGACCTCGGGAACGAGTTCTTCGCGCTGTTCCTCGACAAGACGATGACCTACTCCTCGGCGATCTTCCCGAGCCCTTCCACGTCACTCGAGGACGCGCAGCTAGAGAAGCTGGACCGGATCTGCCGCAAGCTCAACCTTTCCCCGGCGAACCACGTCGTCGAGATCGGCGCCGGATGGGGCAGCTTCGCTGTCCACGCGGCCAGCCGGTACGGCTGCAAGGTGACGGCCACGACGATCTCGGACCGCCAGCACGAGCTGGCGTCGTCGCGAGTGAAAGAAGCCGGACTCGAGGACCTCGTGACCGTGCTCCACAGCGACTATCGCGAGCTGAGCGGCAGCTACGACTGCTTGGTCTCGATCGAGATGGTCGAGGCGCTCGACTCGCACCAGTACGACCGCTACTTCCGGACCTGCTCGGAGCTCTTGAAGCCGGGTGGCCTCATGGCGTTGCAGTCGATCGTCGTCGACGACAGGCTCTTCGAGAGCGCGAAGCGTACCGAGGACTTCGTCAAGCGCTACGTCCTGCCCGGATCGTGCATCCCCTCGGTCGGAGCGATCCTCGACTCCGTCGCCCGCTCGTCCGACCTACGACTCGTCGCCCTCGACGACATAGGCCACCACTGCGCCGAGACGTTCAGGCGTTGGAAGCAGGCGTTCGTCGCCCACGGGGCCGAGATGGATGCTCTCGGCGTCAGCGAGATGTCGCAGCGCCTCTTCGAGTTCTACTTCTCCTACTGCGAGGCGGCCTTTGCCGAGCGGCGCCTCGGCGACGTGCAGTGCATCCTCGCCAAGCCCGCTTGGCGGGCGGCCGGGCTCTACCGGCCCACGTCGTAGGGGCGCCGGCCCGGGGTCAGGCGGCCGTAGCGCCGGCGCGGACCGCGCGGGCGAGCTGCGCCGTCGTCGGCACGCGGATGTTCCGGGCGAGGTGGCAGCGCTCCAATGCGCGGATCACGATCCACGAGACGTCCAGCTGCAGGCCTTGGAGCCCGTGTCGTGCGGAACGCGGGAAGGCGTGGTGGTTGTTGTGCCAGCCCTCGCCGAAGGTGAGCACCGCCACGAACCAGTTGTTCCTGCTCTGGTCGCGCGCCTCGTAGGTGCGGCGCCCGAAGGTGTGGCAGATCGAGTTGACGGCGAAAGTCGCGTGCTCGAAGGCGAAGATCCGGACGAGGCCGGCCCAGACCATCGCCTCGACGCCGCGTGCCGCGCTGCCGGTGACGGCGTAACCGATGAGGAACGGCAGGCCGATCGAGATGGCCACCCAGACGACGTAGAGACGGTCGATGAGGCGGATCGTCCTGTCCTCGAAGAGGTCCCTTCCGTAGACCTCGCCGCGCTCCATCCCCTTGGTCGAGAACATCCAGCCCATGTGGGCGTGCCACAGGCCCTTGACGGCCCCGACGAACCCGGCTCCCGCGAGGTGCGGCGAGTGCGGGTCGCCCTCGGCGTCGGAGCGCGCGTGGTGCTTGCGGTGGTCCGTGACCCACTGGGTCAACGGACCCTGAAGCGTCATGGCCCCGAGTATCGCGAGCGAGACCTTGACGACCGGCCCCGCCTCGAACGACCGGTGCGTGAAGTAGCGGTGGTAGCCGACGGTGATGCCGAGCCCGGTGAGCACATACAGCGCGAGGAACAGGACGAGGTCGAGCGGTTCGAACGCGACGCCCCACAGCAGGCCCGCTGCGGAGAGGATGCCTCCGGCGGGAACGACCACCGCGACGACCGTGACGATCCGGCTGACGAGCGATGTGCGCTCGCGGACCGTCGCCAGGTCGAGTCGGGCGGCGTCGAGGTCGCCCGGATCCGCGGCGATGACCGTCGCGGCGGACTGCGTGCCCGCGACCACCTCCTCGGCGCGTGAGGGCTGTGGCTCTGGCAGGACGATGGTCACGGCGCAATCTTTCCATCTCGGCGCCGGTACGCGTAGGCCCGGGTGATCAGGTGCAGCTCCACGTGCCCGTCTCGAGGGGCGAGCGATGCGACCGCGCCAAGTAGCTCGGCGCGCTTGGGGCCGGCCAGCTGGGTCACGAAGCTCGTCGACTCGACGCGATCGAGCAGGCCCGCGCGGTCGACGAGCTGGGTCGTCGAGACGGTGAGCTCGCCGTCGGGGAGAAAGCTGTCCGATGCCGACATCACCTCTCGCCAGGCGCCTGTCTCGTGAGCCGGCGTCGCGCCGCGCCGCTCGTCGACGAGCGCCGCGAGGCTCCGTTGGAGCGGGTCGGCTTCGTCACGGGTGTTCCACACGAGCACGAGCGCTCCTCCTGGCTTCAGCACGCGTGCGATCTCGCCGAGGGCGCGCTCGTTCGCGAACCAGTGGAACGATTGCCCGCAGGTCACGAGGTCGGCGACGCCGCTTCCGAGCGGCATCGACTCCGCGTTGCCGGCGACGACCTCGGCTTGGGGGACCAGCGCCTCGAGCTCGCCGCGCATCTCCTCGATCGGCTCGACGGCGACGATGCGGTCACCGTGGCCGGCGAGGAGTCGAGTCAGCTTCCCGGTACCCGCTCCGAGGTCCACGACGTAGCCGCCGGTGCCGACGTCGCCTCGGGCGACAAGCCAATCGAGCAGATCCTGTGGGTAGCTCGGACGGCCGCGCTCGTACGCGGCGGCCACATTTGCGAAGCCGAGCGCGGTCGGATGGATCGTCATTCCGTCATGATGCCAGCCCAGGAGCTCGCGGCCCGGACGGTCGACACGTCGCGGCGGCTCAGGCCGAGCCGACGTTGCCCTGGACGACGACGGGCGACGTCGGCTGGACCGTGCCGCCGAGTGGCTCAGCCGTCACCATGAACTTCGTCATGTTGGACGTGACGCGCACCGGAACGTCGCCGGGCGAGCTTCCCAGCAGTCCGACGGAAACGAGTCGGCCACTGACGAGCGCCCAGAGCTGGTACGTGTGATCGCCGGGGAGGGCGTGCAGGGCGCCCTCGTTCATTAAGTACGCCTGCCCGCTTGGCAGCAGCACGAGCACGGCCCGCCTTTCCCCGGCGGCCGGTGCGAGGACGACGCTGCGGTGCTGCGGGTCCGCCACGGCGAGCGCGGCCTGCTGCGCGATGCCGTTCGTCGAAAGCGCGCTCGTGATGCTCGTCACCTGCTGCTCCAGGCTGCCGACCTTGTCCGCGAGCAGTCCGACGACCACCGCGAGAGCCGCCGCGAGCGCGCCGAGGGAGATCGCCACCGGGCGAAGTCGCCTTCGCGCCAGCGGACGACCCGAGCCACTCGACGAAACGCTCGGCCCGGGAACAGCCGGTGCACGCGCCGCTCGGACCGCCTCGAGGTCCGGGACGGCCGGAAGCTCGCTGAAGTCCCCCTCGAGCGCGCCGGCTATTTGCTCCCAGAGCCCTTCGGGCGCGGCGCCACCGCTATTGCCGAGAAGCGCGGCGACCTCACGGTGCGCCGCGACCTCGGCGCGACAGCGAGGGCACGTGGCCAGATGCTCCTCGACGGCGAGCGCCTCCTCGGCGTCGACGGCATCGAGCGCGTACGTCCCGAGAAGCTCCTCGATCTCGGCGTGTTTCATTCGTCGCCCCTGGCGCCCAAGGCCGGGGCGAGATGGCTGTGCATCCTGACGAGCCCGGCGCGGATCCTGCTCTTCACGGTACCTTCGGGCTGGCCGAGCAGCGTCGCCACCTCGCGATAGGAGTGTCCGCCGAAGTATGCGAGCTCGATGGCGCGGCGTTGGTCGTCGGGGAGCTCCACGAGCGCGTCGCGTACCTGCTCCGCCACCGCGAGATCGAAGACCTCGTGCTCGACGTCGTACCCTGCGGTCGCGGACGAGCCGGCATCGCGAGCCTCGCGACCTCGGCGCGAAGACTCCGACCTGAGCTGGTCGACGGCCTTGCCGTGGGCCTGGGCGAGGAGGAAGGACCGCAGCGTCCCACGCTCGGGATCGAAGCGCTCGGGCGCGCTCCACAGGCGCAGGAACACTTCCTGCACGACCTCTTCGGCCATCGCGGAGTCCCAGAGGACGCGCTTCGCGAGACCGAACACCGCACCGGCGTGGCGCCGGTACACCTCGGCGAGCGCCTCCTCGTGGTAGCGCGCGATCGCCATGACGAGATTGGCGTCGCTCGCCCCCTGCGCGTCCAGTCGCATCCCACCGGTGCTACGGAGCGGACGGCGCCGCGGATGAAGTGCGGTCACCGATCCCCGACGGTAGCGCCGGGATCCCTGGCGCGCTGTAGCTGCCGGGCCCTACAGCTCCCCGTCGCCCGTGCTCGACTCTGGCACTCCGCCTGCGCCGGTGGCCCCGTCGCGTGTCCCTCCGGAGACGGGATCGTCACCGATCGGCCCGTACTCCGCCTCGTACTGATGAAGCTGCTCGAAGAGATCGGTAGCGCGCTGCTCGTCGCCGGCCGCGCCCCGCCCCTCGTGGCCGTCGAAGGTGATCCGGCCGAGCTCGGTGAGCAACGCGTCGGCTTTGCGCCGAGCCTGCACCGCCTCGAGCTTTGCCTGGCCGGCCTTGCCGGCCTCCTGGGCTTTCGCAGCGACCTGCGTCGCCTGCGCCTTCACCTTGTCCATCAACCCCATACGGGCCTCCTCGGCGTCCCGCGGCGGCCGCAGCCGCCCGTGTGACGCCATGACCGCGCGTCGGCTCTGACGTCGCGCGGCTGAGCCTACGACAAGCGCCGGGGTCGGGCCGAGCGGAGCTCAGATACCGAGAAGTTCGGGCGAACCGCCGGTGCCCGCAGCGTTGCGGACCGCCTCCGGCGTCGAGCGCAGCGCGGACTCGGGGATCGACTCCGCGAGAGACCGGCGACGCCCGTAGTCGTGGCTCACACCAGCGAAGAGCCGGCGCCGCTCCTCCTCCAGCTCCGGCGGGGCGCTTGCGAGGTAGCCGAACAGCGCGAGCGGGAGCTCGATGTCGCTGGCCACGGGAGCCCTGCCGAAGAGCGATGCGCGTCGCAGGCCGATGGCGACCGCACCCGCGAGGACGTCATCCGCGCGCTCGCCGGGCTCGAGGACCAAACGATCCTTGAACAACCTTGCGAGATGGAGCGCGTAGCCCTGGTCCGGTCCGGGTACGCCGACACCGCGCACGTTCAGTGTCGCGCCGGGGCGCAGCTCGCCCGGGCGGTCTCCTCGCCACGGGGCCGGCGGCTCCAAGCGGTAGGCCGGACGAACCTCGTCCTCTTGGGTTATCGGGGCGAACTTCGGCTGGGTCATCAGGCCTCCGCCTGCACGCTAGTCGCCACCGCCGAGGCCCGGAACAGGCCAAACACCACGGCGTCGACCAGCGCGTGCCACGACGACTCGATGACGTTCTCCGAGACGCCGATCGTCGACCAGCTCCCGTCGGGATCGGCCGTATCGAGCAGCACCCGCGTCACCGCGGCCGTGCCCTTCGCGGTGTCGAGGACTCGGACCCGGTAGTCGGTGAGGTGCATGGACGAGAGCTCCGGGTAGTACGGCCCGATGGCCTGGCGCAGCGCCGCATCGAGGGCGTTCACCGGACCGTTGCCTTCGGCGGTCGAGACGACGCGCTGGCCGGCGACGTGCACCTTGACGGTCGCCTCGGTGACGAGCTCGCCGTCGCTCGCCCACGGGTGGACGAGCCGGTCGGTCGCCGAGCCCGCCGTGGCGCCCGGGGCGGCCCTCCAGTCGGTGCTCACACGGAACGATTCCACCGTGAAAAAGCCGTCGAGCGCCGCGCCGAGGCCGCCCGCGGCGGCTCGCATGAGCAGCTCGAGGGAGCCGTCGGCGACCTCGAAGTGGTAGCCCCCGTGCTCGAGCCGCTTCAACGCGTCGAGGACCGCGCCGAGCGCGTCGGAATCGAGCTCGATGCCGAGCTCCGCCGCCTTCAGGGCGAGCGTCGAACGACCGGCGAGCTCGCTCACCACGAATCGTGTGCCGTTGCCGACCGAGTCCGGCGGCACGTGCTCGTACGCGTCGGCTCGCCGGGCGATGGCGCTCGCGTGCAGTCCTGCCTTGTGAGCGAAGACCGCGCCCCCGACATAGGGGCGCTGCGGGTCGAGGTTGACGTTCACCAGCTCCGCGATATGCCGGGCGACGGGGGTGACGAGCTCGAGACGGTCCCGGGGGATCGTCCGCACGCCCATCTTCAAGGTGAGGTTGGGGATGGCGGCCGACAGGTCGGCGTTGCCCGCACGCTCGCCGTAGCCGTTGACGCAGCCCTGGACCTGGGTGGCGCCGAAGCGGACCGCCGTCAAGGTGTTGGCGACCGCACAGCCGCTGTCGTTGTGGAAGTGGACCCCGAGCGTCGCGGAGGTCGCGGCGCGGACCTCGGCGACCACGCGCTCCACGTCGTGGGGCAAGGTCCCGCCGTTGGTGTCGCAGAGCACTAAGGCCTCCGCGCCACGCTCCTCGGCAGCGCCGAGGACCCGCAGCGCGAACTCGCGATCACGGAGGTAGCCGTCGAAGAAGTGCTCGGCGTCGAGGAACACACGGAGCCCGTTGGACCGGAGGAACGCCACCGAGTCCGCGACCATCGCCACCGCCTCGTCGAGGTCGGTCCGCAGCGTCTCGATGACGTGCAGGTCGGAGGATTTGGCGACGATGCACACGACCTCCGTGCCCGCCGCCACGAGGTGACGCAACGTCTCGTCGGTCCCGGCCTCGCTCCCCGGACGCCGCGTCGACCCGAACGCCACGAGTGTCGCGGAACTCAGCTTCAGCTCGTCTCGTGCGCGGGCGAAGAACTCCTCGTCCTTCGGGTTCGCACCCGGCCAACCCCCCTCGACGTACGCGACCCCGAGGTGGTCGAGCTGCTCGGCGACGCGCAGTTTGTCCTCGACGGTGAGGGACATCCCCTCCTGTTGAGAACCGTCGCGCAGTGTCGTGTCGTACACGTCGACCGCGTCTGGGAGCTCCGCCGCTCTGTAGGTGACGTGGTCGTGCCCGCGCGGGTGGCCGAGCACTTCACCGCCGGCGGCGGTCGGGACCGTTAGCTCAGCCGACACGTTCGAGCCAGTCCTTGTAGCGGTCGACCTCCCCGTGCACCACAGCGCGGTAGGTGTCCTGGATCGCACGCGTGATCGGGCCCGGCTCGCCGGAGCCGATGGTCCGGTCGTCGACCGACGCTATCGGCACGACCTCGGCCGCAGTCCCGGTCAGGAAGGCCTCGTCGGCGAGATAGAGGTCGGAGCGCCGCAGCAGCTCCTCGCGCACCGTGTAGCCGAGATCGCCCGCGATCGTCCTCACGGTATCGGCGGTGATCCCGTCCAGTGCCCCGACCGCGGAGCTCGGCGGCGTCACGATCTCCCCACGTCGCACCACGAAGAGGTTCTCGCCGGTGCCTTCGGCGAGGTAACCGTCGGTCGTGCACAGGATCGCCTCGTCGTAGCCGGCACGCACCGCTTCGACCTTTGCCAGCGAGGAGTTGATGTACATCCCGGTCGCCTTCGCCGCGGTGGGCAGCGTCCGGGGATCGAGCCGGGCCCACGAGCTGACCTTCAGGCGGATGCCGCTGCGCATGCCCTCCTCGCCGAGGTAGGCGCCCCACGGCCAGACCGCCACCGCGACGCGCACCTCGCACGGGAGAGGGTTGAGGCCCATCTCCCCGTAGCCGAGGTACGCGAGCGGCCGGATGTAACACGCGTCCAGTCCGCTCGCGGCGACCGTCGCCTTCACGGCCTCGACGAGCTCGTCCTCGCCGAAAGGGACCTCCATCGCGAGCAGGTGCGCCGACTTGAGCAGACGCCCGACGTGGTCGCGCAGACGGAACACTGCCGGGCCTTGCGCCGTGGGATAGGCGCGGATGCCCTCGAACACTGCGGTCCCGTAGTGCAGGCTGTGCGTGAGCACGTGAACGGTCGCCTGTTCCCAGTCGACGAGCTCGCCGTCCATCCAGATCTTCGAGGTTGGCGTGATCGGCATGGCTAGACCCTTCCCGCCACGGCGTCGCCGACGCTCGCGGTCGTCCATGTGGTGTCGCTCAGTGCCATCTCGTCCTGGATGGCGAGCACTGCATCGGTGATCCTGGCTGCGGTCTCGGTCTCGCCCAGGTGATCGAGCATCATCGCCGCCGAGCGGATCGCCGCGAGCGGGTTCGCCGTGCCGGTGCCGGCAATGTCGTGCGCGGCTCCGTGCACCGGCTCGAACAACGACGGTCCTGTACGCGCCGGATTGAGGTTGGCGGAGGCCGCCAACCCGATCCCGCCGGACACCGCTCCGGCGAGATCGGTGAGGATGTCACCGAAGAGGTTGTCGGTAACCACGACGTCGTAACGCGAGGCGTCGGTCGCGAAGTAGATGCAGGCGGCGTCCACGTGGTTGTAGGCCGTCGTCACCGACGGGTGCTCCGAGGCGACGCTGTCGAAGGCCCGCTGCCAGAGGTCGCCCGCGAAGGTGAGGACGTTCGTCTTGTGGACGAGCGTGACCGAGCGGCGCTCGCGCCGCTCCGCGAGCTCGAAGGCGTACCTGATGCAGCGCTCGACCCCGTGACGCGTGTTGACCGATCCCTGAGTCGCCACCTCGAACGGCGTGCCGCGACGCAGCTGGCCGCCCTCTCCGGCATAGGGCCCCTCGGTGTTCTCCCGGACGACCACGAAGTCCGCCCCGGCCGCGATAGAGCCGGGCGTCGCGTTGAACGGCCGCAGGTTGACGTAGAGGTCGAGCTCGAAACGCATCTTGAGCAGCAGCCCGCGCTCGAGGACTCCGGGAGGGACCGCGGTCGACCCGATCGCGGGGCCGATCGCTCCGAGGAGCACGGCATCGACCGATCGCAGCTCGTCAAGCACCGAGTCCGGGAGCACGTCGCCCGAGCGGACGTACCGGCTCGCGCCGAGCTCGTAGTCGGTCGTGTCGAGCTTTACGCCGGCGGCCGCGACGACCTTGAGAGCCTCGGCCACAACCTCCGGCCCGATGCCGTCGCCGCCGATCACCGCTACCGTGTAGCTACCCACCTCGACCTCGTCTCTCAGGGCTGGCGAGCCCGCTCCGTATCGCTCCAGGACCAGCTCTGCCGGGAGCCCGAGCCGGCCCCTGGCCGGCAGAGGAACTACGACCGGCAATGAAAAAGCCGCCCACTAGGTGGACGGCCGCGACGCACTCCAAAGGGGTGCGTCGGTCAGGTAATTACGATCTGGCAGGAGCCGGTCATTGGGCGCAATTCTCGCGGCCATGACGCGCTACGTCAACTCACCTCGCTCGGCGCCCCGCTCGGGGGCAAGACTGCGTTCGCGACTGGACGCCGCGCGCCCAGCACGCGGCGTCCAGTCGCGCGATCATTTGGACGTGGCCCAAGAGCCCCCCGCACGACGACTACGAGACCTGCGCGCTTCCCACGACGACCGCGAGCGCGCAGTGGACTTCATCCGCCGGCACGCCGGCGAGGGGCGGCTCACCACCGAGGAGCTCTCGGACCGGGTGGGCGCCGCCCTGACGGCGAAGACCCTGGGGGACTTGGACGACCTCGTCGTCGATCTGCCGCCCCAAGTGGTGGAGGCTCCCGCACCGCCACCGCCACCCTCTCGTCCCGGCCCGTCGTTCCTCGCCGGCGCCGGCATGCGATACGCCGTCGCTGTGCTGCTGCTTCTCAGCCTCGCTGGGGGTGGGGACGGGCGCGGTCACGGCATCCTGCTCGGCTTCTGGGTCGTCGCTCTGCTCGTGCTCCGGTTCGTTCGTCGTGCGGACCGCCGGCGCCGCTGGCAGGCCCGAGCACAGGCACGCGATGCACAGTTCCCACCGCCTCCGCTCGATGCGACGAGCTGGCACCCCCCGCGAGCCGACCACTGGCGCTGAGGCCGGTGCCGTGCGGCGGTACGGTCGAAGCGCCGACCCACTACCCTCGGTCGGATGACCGAGACCCACCTCACTCCCGAGACCCACGCCCGTCTCGTTGCTGAGCTCGAAGATCTGACGACGCGCGGCCGCGTCGAGATCGCCCGCCAGATCGAGGCGGCCCGGGCGCTCGGCGACTTGTCGGAGAACGGCGACTACCACGCCGCCAAGGACTCGCAGGGAAAGATGGAGGCGCGCGTGCGCCAGCTCCAGGCGATGCTCGAGTACGCGGTGATCGTCGACCAGTCCGCGCCGAGCGACGGCGCGGTCGCGGCCGGCAGCATCATCGGGATACGCTACGAAGGCGACGACGACGTCGAGCGCTTCCTCGTCGGATCGATCGAAGAGCGGCGCGACGACGTCGCCGTGATCTCGCCGGGCTCCCCCCTCGGCCAGGCGCTGCTCGGCCGGCGAGCCGGTGCGTCGGTAGAGTACGACGCCCCGAACGGTCGGTTGCGCGTCGAGATCGTCACCGTCGACTGAGAGGCTGACATGGCTCGCACGCTCTCCGAGAAGGTCTGGGACAGTCACGTCGTCCACACGGGCGACGGCGCCAAGGAGCCGGATCTTCTCTACATCGATCTCCATCTCGTGCACGAGGTGACCTCTCCCCAGGCCTTCGAGGGCCTGCGCCTCGCCGGGCGGCGCGTCCGGCGCCCTGATCTCACGGTCGCGACTGCCGACCACAACGTCCCGACCACGAACATCGACAAGCCCGTGGCCGACCCGATCTCACACCGGCAACTGGAAGCCCTCGCCGCGAACTGCGAAGAGTTCGGCGTGACGTTCTACCCCATGGGCCACAAGGACCAGGGAATCGTGCACATCATCGGTCCCGAGCAGGGCCTCACGCAGCCGGGTATGACGATCGTCTGCGGCGACAGCCACACCTCGACCCACGGAGCGTTCGGGGCGCTCGCCTTCGGGATCGGCACCTCGGAAGTCGAGCACGTGCTCGCGACCCAGACCCTTCAACAGCAACGCCCGAAGACCATGGCGGTCGAAGTCGAGGGTGACGTCCCCGCAGGCGTCAGCGCGAAGGACGTGGTGCTGGCCATCGTCGGACGGCTCGGGACCGGTGGCGGCATCGGCCACGTGATCGAGTACCGCGGCTCGGCGATCCGCTCGCTCTCGATGGAAGGGCGGATGACCGTCTGCAACATGTCGATCGAAGCCGGCGCCAGGGCCGGCCTCGTCGCGCCGGACGACGTCACCTTCTCCTACCTCGAGGGCCGACGCCACGTCCCGAAGGGCAAGGCCTTCGAGCAGGCCGTCGACGAGTGGCGCGCGATGGCCACCGACCCGGGCGCCACTTTCGACGCGACGGTCCGGATCGACGCAACGACGTTGGTGCCCCACGTCACCTGGGGCACCAATCCCGGCCAGGTCATCCCCATCGACGGCCTCATCCCCGACCCCGAGACCGCCACGGACCCCGCGGAGCGGGACGCCATCTCACGCGCTCTTCACTACATGGACCTCGTCCCCGGCACCCCGATCGGCGACGTGCGCGTCGACACGGTCTTCATCGGGTCGTGCACGAACTCCCGGATCGAGGACTTGCGCGCGGCTGCGGCGGTGCTCGACGGGCGCCATGTCGCGAAGGGTATGCGAGCCCTCGTGGTGCCGGGCTCACAGCGGGTGAAGGCACAGGCCGAGGACGAGGGCCTCGACAAGGTGTTCATCTCCGCCGGCTTCGAGTGGCGCGAGGCGGGCTGCTCGATGTGCCTGGCGATGAACCCCGACAAGCTCGCGCCCGGCGAGCGGGCGGCCTCGACGTCCAACCGCAATTTCGAAGGCCGTCAGGGACGAGGTGGGCGGACGCACCTCGTCTCGCCCACGGTCGCTGCGGCCACCGCGGTGGCCGGGCACTTCAGCACACCCGAATCGCTCGACTGACACCGGAGGACAGCCGACATGGAGCCAGTGCGCGTCGTCACGGGACGAGCCGTCCCGCTCGACAGGACGGATGTCGACACCGACCAGATCATCCCGAGCGACTGGCTGAAGCGGATCGAGCGCACGGGCTTCGGGGCGGGCCTGTTCTCCGAATGGCGTGACGACCGCGACTTCGTGCTCAATCGGCCCGAGCATGCCGGGGCGTCGATCCTCGTTGCCGGGCCCAACTTCGGGGTCGGTTCGTCACGCGAGCACGCGGTGTGGGCACTCGTCGACTACGGCTTCGCCGCCGTCATCTCGCCGAAGTTCGGCGACATCTTCCACAGCAACTCGACGCGTTCCGGATTGGTGCTCGCGCAGGTCACTCCCGAGATCGACCGCCAGCTGCTCGATCTGATCTCCGCCGATCCCTCGCTCGAGGTGACTGTGGACGTCGAGCGCCGCACCGTGGAGGTGCCCGTCGCAGGGATCGAGGCGCCGTTCATCATCGACGACGTGTCCCGGGACCGCTTGCTGCGCGGCCTCGACGACATCGGCGTCACCTTCACCCATGCGGCTGAGATCGACAGCTTCGAGGCCGCCCGGCCAGAGTGGCTTCCCGAGCTCAGCGCCTGAGGCGCCTCAGGACGACTCGGCCGGCACGCAGCTCCACACCCTCGTCGTGAAGGAGCCGGGCCTGCTCCGCCTCGTGACCGGGGGCGAGCCGGCCTGCGGTGGTCACGACTCGCCACCACGGGAAGCCTCCGTCGCTAGCGGCGAGCAGTGCACCGACAGCACGTGCCGCCCCGGGGAAGCCGGCCTGCTCGGCGACCTCGCCGTAGGTCGACACCTCGCCGGGGGCCAGGCCAGCTAGCACGCCGGCAACTCGGGCGTGGAACTCCTCAGGTCCCCGCCGGCCGGTCATCACCGTTCGTCGGAGCAGGAAAGACCGGGCGACGCGCCCGAGCTTGGCGCGGCGAGCAGCTCCGAGGCGCGCCAGGCCTGTCGGGCAGATCGCAGGCCCAGTGCTCCGAGCGCGGCGACGGAAGCGAGAAGCGCGATCACGACCGGCCACCATGGAGGGAGGCCCACGTGGCCAAGATCCGTTGGCAGGTGCGCGAGGAAGGGCGAGCTGGGCGCCCGCGCGACGGCGATCCCGGCGACCCCGCTCGCGACGGCGACGAGGGAGCACTGCGCGACGAGCGCCCGCCCGGCCCGGCCCGGACGGCGCGCCCGATCAGGTAGGGATCTGCGGGCGCGCGACGCACTGCGAGCAGCACCGCGAGGGGCGTGAGCGTGAAGGAGCCGAGCCTCAGCCCGGTTGCGTCGGCGCCGAGGATCGCCGCGGCCAGCGGGTGCGCGACCACGGTCGTCGTCGTCGTTACGTAGTGACCGACTCCCCCCGCCACGCTCCACACGTGCGAGCCAGACTGCCTCCCTCCGAGCGTCGTGCGCGCGACCGACGCCGCCACGGCGAGCAACGGCATCACGAGCACCACGGAGAGCGCGCGCGGTCGACACTGACGTCCCCACTTCAGACCGTCGAAGGCCACTGACCAGACGAGGAGCTCGACGATGAGACCGGCGAGGACCGTCAGTTGCTCGACACTCCATGCGTCGTTGGCGATCCACGCAGGAGCGCCAATCCGATCGAATGCCTGGGCGCGCTGCCACCCGTCCGACAGCCAGATCGCGAGAGACCACGAGGCGATCACCATCGGCGACAGCGCCGCGGCGAGCCGCCACTTCGTACGCTCAGCCCAGAGCGCCGAGACGGGAGGCATCCCGTTCCCCGTGAATCGGGAGGCGACGCCACCCCGAGCGACGGAGAGCGCGACGGCAAGTCTCGAGCTGCCGCCCTCGACGAGGTCCTCGCCGAGGCGAGCGAGCTCCGGCCCATACTGGCGTCGCCACCCGGCGGGGTACGCGAGAACGAGCGCCTCGGACCACCGCGTGCGCGTCACGGCCGTCCTCCCGCGAGGCGGCGCAGGCCGAGCGCCGCCGTGCTGGCGAGGCGATCGAGCTCCTCCTGCAGCGCCACGGCCCCGGCGGCTGTCAGCCTGTAGGGATTGCGGCGGTCCTCGGCCGGAAGGGCCTCGACGAGACCGCGCGCCTCGAGGCGCGCAACACAGCCGTACAGCGACCCGGGTCCGAGCGAAACCCCGGCGAACGATTCGATGTCCTTCGTCAGCGCGTAGCCGTGCTTCGGACCTTCGGCGAGGCTGACGAGGACGAGCAGCGACGGGTCCGATCGCTGCGAGATCCTCACCGCGCGGACACTACTACGCCTTGAGTATTACGCGCTATGAGCCATCCCCAGCACTCGACGCACGGCGCCTCCCGTTGACTGCGGACACGACCGCCTTCAGGCTGGCAGTGAGGATGCTCGGGTCGATGCCTACGCCCCAGCGGGTGGTGCCGGCGCCGTCGGTCGTCTCGACGTAGGCGACGGCCCTCGCTCCGGCGCCGGCAGTCACGGCGTGCTCGCTGTAGTCGACGACGTCGAGCTCGATCCCGAGACCGTCGCGCAGCCCGCCCACGAACGCCGCGATCGGCCCGTTGCCCTCACCGGAGATCGTGACCGGCAGACCGTCGACGACCAGCTCGGCGGTCACCTTGTCGTGCTCACCGCTCGTAGCCGACTCGTGGCCGACGAGCCGTACGGAGCCCTCTGCCAGGTACTCGGACGAGAAGACCTCCCACATCTCCGCCGGCGCGATCTCGGTCCCGGTGTCCTCGGTGACGTGCTGGATGGCCTGTGAGAACTCGATCTGGAGCCGCCGCGGCAGTGCGAGCTGGTGCTCCGACTCCATGATGTACGCGACGCCACCTTTTCCCGACTGGGAGTTCACCCGGATGACCGCCTCGTAGCTACGCCCGACGTGATGTGGGTCGATCGGCAGGTAGGGCACCCCCCAGAGGTCGTAGTCGTCGCCGAGCGCCGCCATGCCCTTCTTGATCGCGTCCTGGTGCGAACCGGAGAATGCCGTGTAGACGAGGTCGCCCACATAGGGATGGCGCGGGTGCACCGGGAGCCGGTTGCAGTACTCGGCGACACGGCGTAGCGCGTCGATGTCGGAGAGGTCGAGACGCGGGTCGACTCCCTGCGAGAACAGGTTGAGCGCCAGCGTCACGAGATCGACGTTGCCGGTCCGCTCCCCGTTGCCGAACAAGCACCCCTCGACGCGGTCGGCGCCCGCCATGACCCCGAGCTCGGCGGCGGCGACGGCACAGCCCCGGTCGTTGTGCGGGTGCAGGCTCAGCACCACCGAGTCGCGCCGCCCGATGTTGCGGTGGAAGTACTCGATGAGGTCGGCGTAGACGTTCGGCGTCGACATCTCGACCGTCGCGGGGAGGTTGAGGACGATGGGCCACTCGGGCGTGGGCTGGATGGCGTCCATGACCGCGGAGCAGATCTCGACGGCGTAGTCCACCTCAGTTCCGGTGAAGGACTCGGGACTGTACTCATAGCGGATGCTCGTCCCGGGCAGGGTCGACTCGAGCTCCCGGCACTGTCGGGCCGCGTCGACGGCGATCTTCGTGATGCCTGCCTTGTCGAGGCCGAACACGACCCGGCGCTGGAGCATCGAGGTCGAGTTGTAGAAGTGCACGATCGCGTTGCGAGCCCCTCGCAGGCACTCGTAGGTGCGCTCGATCAGCTCGCGCCGGCATTGGACGAGTACCTGGACAGTGACGTCCTCGGGGACGAGGTCCTCCTCGATGAGCTGGCGCACGAAGTCGTAGTCCGGCTGCGAAGCCGAGGGGAAGCCGACCTCGATCTCCTTAAAGCCCATCTGCACGAGCGTCTCGAACATCCGGCGCTTACGGGCGGGGTCCATCGGGTCGATCAGCGCCTGATTGCCGTCGCGAAGGTCGACGGCACACCACAACGGGGCCGCGGTGATCGTGGCGGACGGCCACCTCCGGTCGGGTAGATCGACCGGCTCGTAGGCCCGGTAATGCTCGAAGGGCATCTTCCTCGGCTGTAGCTCTGGTGGGGCCATGATGTCCTCGCTTCACGGGCGACTTCGGTTGGGGGTGTTCGGGGCAACAAAAAACCTCCTGGCCGAAAGGCACAGGAGGTTACGACGAGCGCATCGGGCGCTCGTCGTTACATAAGGAGGAGGGAAAGGGTAAAGGGGCGTTTGTGGTCCACACCGCCAGTGTGACGGAAGCGACGGGGCACGTCAAGCGCCGAAGGCTTGGGCGCCGGGAGTCGGCAAGGGCGAAACGGCGGTGACGAGGCGTTCGCGCACCCAGGACTCGAAGGCCTCGGGGGTGAGCGGCCGCGACCAGTAGTAGCCCTGACCGAGCTCGCAGCCGAGTCCCGCGAGCTCGGCGAGCTGGGCGAGCTCCTCGACTCCCTCGGCACAGACCTCCACCTCGAGGCCTTGGGCGAGCAGCACGATCGCTCGCACGATCTCGGAGTCACCCCCGTCGCGCCCGAGGCCCGCCACGAAGGAGTGGTCGATCTTCAACAGGTCCACGGGCAGCCGGCTCAAGTAGCTGAGGCTGGAGTAGCCGGTGCCGAAGTCGTCTATCGCCACCGTGACGCCGAGGGCGCGTAGGGCCTCGAGTCGCGAGATAGACAACTCCACGTCGGCCATGACCGCGGACTCCGTGAGCTCGAGACGCAGGGCTCGAGCCGAGGCGCCGGTGTCCTCGAGCATCTGTGCACATAGCGCCACCGGGTCGCCGAGGTTGAGCTGGCGGGAGGAGAAGTTGACCGAGACCCACAGCTGCTCGCAGCCGGGGAGCGTGCGCTGCCATCGGACGACCTGGGCGAGGGCCTCCCTCAGGACGTGCTCACCCAAGGGCACGATGAGGCCCGACTCCTCCGCCACCGGGATGAACTCGGCGGGCTTGAGCAGGCCGCGCTCGGGGTGCTGCCAACGGACGAGGGCCTCGACCCCGACGAGCTCGCCGTCGGGGATCGTGACGATGGGCTGATAGGCCACCCTGAGCTCACCACGGTCGAGCGCCGTCCGTAGCGCCTGCTCGACCTCGAAGCGGTGCGTGACGAGGTGGCGCAGCCCTTCGTCGAAGATCTCGGTGCGGGCCCTGCCCTTCTCCTTGGCCCGGTACATCGCGGCGTCGGCGTCGCGGAGCGCCTCTTCGGCCGTCGCCCACCCGTCGACGACGGCGATCCCGCACGACACGCTGAGACGGAGCTCCTTGGCGCCGACGACGAGCGGATCGTCGAGCATCGCGAGGATCCGGTCCCCGAGAAGGTCCGCCTCCCCCACGTCGGCAACGTCCTCACAGACGACGATGAACTCGTCGCCGCCGAAGCGCGCCACGGTGTCGCCGGACCGCACTCCCCTGGCGAGGCGCCCCGCGAGCTCGACGAGCAGTCTGTCGCCGGCGACGTGTCCGAGCCCGTCGTTCACCAGCTTAAACCTGTCGACGTCGACGAAAAGGACCGCGACCTTGGTCCCGGCGAGTCTGGCCCGTACGAGCGCCCGCTCGAGGCGGTGCTGGAGCGAGAGCCGATTCGGCAGGCCCGTGAGCGAGTCGTGCAGCGCCTGTTGCTCGAGCGCTCGCTCGCTGCGCTTCTGGTCGGTGATGTCCTGGAGCTGGCCGAAGACGTAGGCGGCGTCGCCTGCCTCGTCGCGTACCAGCGCCACGTCGACGAGCGTCCAGACCGTCGAGGCGTCCGAGCGTACGAGGCGGCGTTCGCCATGCAGTGTGTCTCGGGACCCGCCGATCAGCTCGTCCATCATGGACCGGCGTTCGGCGACGTCGTCGGGATGCACGAAGTCCTCCGCCTGACGTCCGAGGAGGTCCTCCTCGCTCCTGTCCAGGAGCGCGCACAGTGCCGCGTTCACGCGTGTGATGATCCCGTCGAGGTCGAACATGATCATGCCGATCGCGCCATTCTCGAAACCGAGCCGGAACCTCTCCTCCGCGATCCGGCGCTCCCGCTCGAGCTGGCGCCGTTCGGCGATGTCTCGACCGATCGAAGAGGCCCCGATCAGTTCCGCGCTGTCGTCGTACACGGGCGAGATGCTGAGCGAGAGCTCGAACGGGGAGCCGTCCGAGCGCACGGCGTCGATGACCGGGACGTAGACGTGTTCGCCACCCGCGACCTGGCGGAGCAGCTCGGTCAAGCGATCGCGCTGTGAGTCGGCGACGATGAGGTGGGCCTCACGGCCGATCATGTACGCGGCCGAGTGCCCGTAGAGGTGCTCGGACGCGGGGTTCCAGCTCGACACGAGCCCGTCGAGGGTGATGCCGACGATCGAGTCACTCGAGGACTCGACGATGGCCGACAGGCGCGTCATCGACGCCTCGACGAGCTTTCGCTCGGTGATGTCCCGTACGTTCAGGACGACACCGGAGATCGCGGGCTCGGCCAGCCGGTCGGTGAGCGTCACCTCGGCCCAGTGGAGGGCACCAGCCGAGTCGACGATGCGCAGCTCGGTGCGGATGGAGGCGCCCTTCTGCGCCACGACCCACACGAAAAGCCGGCGCATGGACTCGCTGTCGTCAGGGTGCAGCAGCTCGCGGCCGTCGACGCCGACGATCGAGTCGAGCGACCAGTACCTGGCGATCGAGGCGCTGGCCTCCGTGACCCGACCGCGCGAGTCCAACACGAGATGGCCTTCCGCAGCCTGCTCGAGCAGGAGGTTCTGCCTGCGCTCAGCACCGAGAAGCGCTTCGTGGGTCGCCCTCTGCTGCGTGACGTCCCGAAAGGACGCGACGACGCCGTAGGGCGCGCCCCCGCCGTCACGGACGAGCGGTGTCGCGGCGCACTCGATCCATCGCCAGGATCCGTCGGGCCTCTCGATCCGCTGCATGGTCGGCGGGACCGGGCGACCGGTGCGCAGTGCAACCGCTGCCGGCACCTCTCGCGCCCCGAGCACCTTGCCGGCGTCGTCGGTCCAGCGGAAATCCGAGGCGAGCAGGTCGCTGAACCGCAGCTGCTCGCGGCTGTAGCCGAGGATCGACTGCGCGGCCGCGTTGGCCTCGAGGACGCGCCCCGCCGGGGAGAAGATCAGAATGCCCGCGTCGATGGCCGTACCCACGGCGAGCATGTGAGCGTACAAGGCATCGACGCCGCGGATCCTGCCTTCGGCCGACCAGGCGCCGTCGAGAACTCGCCGGAGCTCGCCACGCTCGATCTCGGACCAGTCGAGCTGAGCGCTCGCACCACGATAGGTGCCCTCCGCGACGTCCGCGTCGGCAACGACCACAGCAGCACATCCGGGCGCGAACGCGAGCAGCTCGTCGAGGAGCTCGAGCCCTTCCTCGGTCCGGGAACGCGCGTCGATGAGGATCGCTCCGGGAAGCTCGCTTGCTAGCGCGGTTAGTGCGTCCACGACGGACGCCGCGCAGCGGATCCCTCGCTCCGGCACGCCGGCCGCGACGAGCAGCTCGCGGAGCTCGCCGCCGGCGTCGGCCGGCTGGACGACGAGGGCCGTTCTCCTCGCGCCGATCGGCGTCGGCGTCGCACGCGCTTGGTCCACCGCCGTCTCCCCCGTGAGATCGCCTCTGTCACTACAACCGGTGGCGGACGTCGCCATCAACCGCTCACTCTGGACCGGCAACGAGCTAGCCTGCGCCGACGGCGAGAACGCCGCGGTCAGCGCCCTACGCCCCCCGGTGGCAGCGCGCTGACGAGGAGAGGTTAGGCGATGGCAAGACTCGGGACTGGCGGCAAGGCGCGGCGGCGGATACGTGCGACCCTCGTCGCGGGCGCCGCCGGCGCACTCATCGGGGGCGCGCTGCGCGTCTCGAGGGCGCGAGCGCGCCGCAAGCACGCCGCCGGCGAGCGGGCGTTCTCGAAGGCGAGCGCCGGAATGTGGCCGCCCGTCCCGCCTGCTCCCATCCGGCCGGTCCACATCGTCGCGGACCGAGCAACCATCGCGCCGGACGACACCGTCGAGCAGACCTCGGCCTAGCCATTTCCGAAAGCGACCGCACCTCAGCCGGTGCGGTCCGGCGCCCCGCGGCGCCCGGGCCCAGCCGAGTCAGGCGAGCAGCGGAAGGACCTCAGAGCAAAGCATCTCGACGTGCGGTCCGTCGTGGACGATGATCGACGAGAGGCCGAAGCGGTCGCGCCGGTCGGCAAGAAGCGCCGCCATCCGTTCCGGCGTGCCCACGAGGGCATAGGGGCACTCCGCGAGCGGCAGCGAAGGCGCCCCGACAGCGCTGCAGATCGCCGCTTCGCGCGATGCGACCTCGCTGGGCGAGCACGGTTCCACCCAGCCCGCGAGCACGGAGAACTGCACGGCATCGCGGCCGCGGCCCGCCTCTTCTGCACTGGAGCGGACCCGCTCGACCGACTTGGCGAGCTCGGCGACCGTCGTGGTGACGCGCCGCAAGCCGTCGAGCTTGCGGGGATCGACCCTTCCTAGCGGAAGCTGTCGGGACGAGCCGTTGAGGTCCAGCTGGTCCGCGTAGCGGCCCGCGACATCGAGGAGGAAATCCGAGCCGCCGCCCACGAGAAGGCGCGGCGGGCCGCCGGGCGTAGGGGCCGAAGGGAGGTCGGAGACGGCGAATCCTTCGCCTTCCAACGTGGCCACGTGCTCGTCGAACAGCTGGCGTGCGAGTCGCGCCGCGTCGAGCAGGCGGCGCGAGCGAGCCGCGTGGCGGGGCATGTCCATGCCGAGCGCGTCGAACTCCTCGGTGTTCCAGCCGGCGCCGACCCCGGCGAGCACTCGATCGCCGCCGTGCAGGACGGCGAGCTCGGTGAAGTGGCGGAGCACGAGGGCCGGATGGTCCATGCCGAGGTTGGCGACGATTGTTCCCACGACGAGGGACTCCGACAGCGCGGCCACCGTCGCGGCGCGGACGAACGGGTCGCCGTGGGTCACCCGCTGCGGCTCGTCGTCACCCGCCGATACGAAGAGGTGGTCGGTGTAGAGCACGCCGGCTACGCCGAGCGTCTCCCACACCTGCACCGATCGTCGCAAGGAGCGACCATCGCCTCCCCAGCTGGGCATCACGAACACGTCCATCTCGGCAGTCCCCCTCCTCGTACGGCTAGAGCCAGCTGCTCAGATCGCGCTCACCTGGTGAACGTCCAAGATCCCGGGCTTGGCAGCCAGGGAAGCGAGCACGTCGGGCGCGAGAAGCCGGTCCACCGAGAGCACCATCAGCGCAGTGCCGGCACCGGCGGTCTGGCCTACGGACATGTGCGCGATGCTGAGCTCGGCGTCGCCGAGGATAGTGCCGACGACTCCGATCATCCCGGGACGGTCGTCGTTGCGCACAACGAGCATGTGCGGCGCTGGCGGCACCTCGACCTGGTGGTCGTCCACCATGACGATGCGTGCGCTGCCGTCGCCCCCAGTGAGGGTCCCCGCGACGCTGTGGGCGCTCGATCGCACGGTCACGAGGCTGACGCGGTCGTGGGTCGTCGCGGTCTGGGAGACCCGTAGCGTCAGACCTCGCTCCTCCGCGATCCTCGGGGCGTTCACGTACGTGACGGGCTCCTCGGTGCCGACGGCGAACAGCCCCTTGAGAACCGACAGGGTGAGGATCCCGACGTCCTCGCCGGCAAGGGCACCTTGGTACTCGACCTCGACCTGGTCGGGCAGGTTGTCCGAGAGCGCCGACAGGAAGGCACCAAGCTGCTCGGCGATCGAGAGGTAGGGTCGCACCGCCTCGGAAGCCGCACGTGCCGAGACGTTCACCGCATAGGGGACGAAGTCTCCGTTGAGGGCGAGCACGATCTGCTCGGCGATCTGCTCGCCGGCCTTGTCCTGGGCCTCTCCGGTGCTCGCCCCGAGATGCGGGGTGACGACGACGCTCGGCAAGTCGAACAGCGGCGACTCCGTCGTCGGCTCGGCCGCGAAGACGTCGAGCGCGGCGCCGCCGACGTGCCCGGAGCTGATCGCGTCGGCGAGAGCCTGCTCGTCGACGATCCCGCCGCGCGCGGCGTTGACGATCCGCACCCCGGGCTTGGTGCGTGCAAGGAGCTCCTTGCCGAACAGCCCGGCGGTCTCTTTCGTCTTCGGGAGATGGATCGTGATGAAGTCGGCCGCGGCGACGAGCTCGTCCAGGGACAGCAGCTCGACACCCATCCGGCGCGCTCGATCGGGCGCTATGTACGGGTCGTAGGCGACGAGGCTCATCCCGAACGCCAGCCCCCGCTGCGCGACGAGCGCGCCGATCCTGCCGAGACCGACGACCCCGAGCGTCTTGCCGTGCAGCTCGACGCCCTCCCACTTCGAGCGTTCCCAGCGGCCCGCCACGAGCGCTGCGTGGGCCTGGGGGATGTTGCGCGCCTGGGCCATCAGCAGAGCGAAGGCATGCTCGGCGGCGGAGAGGATGTTCGACTCGGGAGCGTTCACCACCATCACGCCGAGACGCGTCGCTGCGGTGACGTCGACGTTGTCCAGCCCCACGCCGGCGCGCCCCACCACGGCAAGGTCTCGGCCCGCCCTCAGCACCTCGTCCGTCACGTTCGTCGCCGATCGGACAACGAGCGCGCGAGCGCCCTTCACGATCTCGAGCAGCGACTCCGGGGTCCAGTCCAGCTGCACGTCGACGTCGTGGCCCGCCGCCGCCATCGCGTCGAGGCCGCTCTGAGCGAGCTTCTCGGTGACGAGGATTCTTGCCATGTCGGAGTCCGCTCTCTCGGGGTCGCGCTGTCGCTACCGCTGTGTGGCTGCTGCGGGTGGGGCTGCTGCGGTCTGGCCACCGATGTGTGGCCACTGCGCACCCCTCAGGGGGCGGCTTCCCGAAGGAACTCGCCGAGCCGGCTGACTCCCTTGACGAGATCGTCGTCGGAGAGCGCGTACGAGAAGCGGGCATAGCCCGGTGCCCCGAACGCCTCGCCCGGAACGAACGCCACGCGGACCTCCTCGAGGACGAGCTCGGCGAGCTCGAGTGTCGTAGCCGGCCGCGAACCCCGAATCTCGAGGCCGAGCAGCTGCTCGAAGGAGGGAAAGCAGTAGAAGGCACCTTGGGGCATGAAGCAGGACACCCCCGGTATCTCGTCGAGCATCTCGTGCATGGTCCGCCGGCGACGGTCGAAGGCCGACCGCATCTCGGCCACCGCAACGAGGTCGCCGCTCACCGCTTCGAGCGCGGCGCGCTGCGCGACATTGTTGACGTTCGAGGTCTCGTGCGACTGCAGGTTCGTCGCGGCTTCCACGACGTCGGAAGGTCCGATCAACCACCCGACGCGCCATCCGGTCATCGCGTAGGTCTTCGCGACCCCGTTGACCACGACACAGCGATCCGCTAGGTCGGGCACCACGACGGGCATCGAGTGCTGCTCGCTGCCCTCGTAGACGAGATGCTCGTAGATCTCGTCCGTGAGCACCCACCAACCGTGCTCGAGCGCGAGCTCACCGATCGCGGCGATCGCCTCTCTCGAGTACACCGCGCCGGTCGGGTTGGACGGCGAGACGAAGAGGAGGACCTTCGTGCGTGGCGTGGACGCCGCCTCGAGCTGGTCGACGGTCACCTGGAAGCCGGTGCTGGCGTCGGTGGGCAGGAAAACCGGAACTCCCCCCGCGAGAGCAATCGCCTCTGGATAGGTCGTCCAATAAGGCGCGGGTACGAGCACCTCGTCGCCCGGATCGAGCAGGGCGGCGAACGCGTTCGCTATCGCCTGCTTCCCACCGTTGGTGACGAGGACCTGGGAGGCCGTCACCTGGTAGCCGGAGTCCCGAGCGGTCTTCTCGGCGATCGCGCTCCGCAGCTCCGGCAGGCCGGCGGTCGGCGTGTAGCGATGATTGCGCGGATCCCGGCATGCCGCCACCGCCGCTTCGACGATCGCCGCGGGGGTCGGGAAGTCGGGCTCGCCGGCACCGAAGCCGACGACGTCGGCCCCGGAAGCCTTCAGGGCCTTGGCCTTGGCGTCGATCGCGAGCGTGGCCGACGGGGTCACCGCGGCGACTCGCCGCGAGACCCGCCGTCGACTGCTCGCGTGCGGATCGGGGGTATCGGTGATGTCAGCTGCCGGCGCCATACCTGCAATGCTGGCACACACGAACGAGGAGGGCTCGCGGCGATGTGGCGCGCAGAGCCGACGACGGAGGTGTTCCGATGGTCGCGATCGAGATTCCCGAGGAGCTTTTGCCGCGGGACGGGCGATTCGGATCCGGCCCCTCCAAAGTGCGCCCGGAGGCCCTCGCGGCGCTCACGGCCGTCGCGCCGAGCTATCTCGGCACCTCGCACCGGCAGGGGACCGTGCGAGACGTAGTCAGGCGCGCCCGCCACGGGCTCACGCAGCTCCTCGGGCTCCCTGACGGCTACGAGATCGTCCTCGGGAACGGCGGCGCCTCCGCCTTCTGGGACATCGCGACCTTCTGCCTGATCGAGAGGCGCAGCCAGCACTGCTCTTTCGGCGAGTTCTCGTCGAAGTTCGCCGCGGCCGCCAAGGCTGCGCCCCATATCGGCGAGCCCCAGCTGATCACGTCCGAGGTCGGGACCCATCCCGAGCCCGTCGCCGATCAGGAGGTCGACGCGTACGCCCTAACCCACAACGAGACGTCCACGGGCGTGCAGATGGCCCCGGTGCGCCCCCGGCACGCGGACGGCGCTCCCGCCGCGGGCTTGGTCCTCGTCGACGCCACCTCGGGTGCCGGCGCACTGCGTTTCGACCCGACCGAGGTCGACGCGTACTACTTCGCGCCGCAGAAGAGCTTCGGTTCGGACGGAGGACTGTGGCTCGCCGCTCTGTCGCCGGCCGCGATCGAACGCTCGGGCCGGATCCGGGCGAGCGGGCGGTGGGTCCCCGCGTTTCTCGACCTCGAGCTGGCCATCGAGAACTCCCGTCTCGAGCAGACGTACAACACCCCGGCGCTCGCGACGCTGCTGCTGCTCGCCGAGCAGGTGGAGTGGTTCAACGACAACGGCGGGCTCGAGTGGGCCGCATCGCGTTCCGACCGCTCCTCGGAGATCCTCTACGGCTGGGCCGAGCTCTCCCAGTTCGCGACGCCATTCGTCGCCAAGCCCGACGAGCGCAGCCACGTCGTCGGCACGATCGATTTCGTCAGCGGTGTCGACGCCGCCGCAGTCGCCAAGGTGCTCCGCGCGAACGGCGTGGTCGACACCGAGCCCTACCGCAAGCTCGGGCGCAACCAGCTCCGCATAGCGATGTTTCCCGGCATCGACCCCGAGGACGTCGAGGCACTCACCGGCTGCGTGGACTACATCGTGGAGCGGCTCGACGGCTAGAGGATGCTCGGCTGGGCCGTACTGTAGGGATGAGCGGGTGAGTCCCGACCCCATCGTCGGATTCTTCGTGGACGTGGATCGACCTTCCGACCAAGCGGTCGTCCACGGCTCCTTCGCGGTAGCGCTCGACTTGTCGGTTCTCCCGAGCGAGATCTTCTCCGCCTACTCGGAGTTGGCACTTCGCCAGCGGTGGTTTCGCCTTCCCGGCGATTCCGGCACGAGGGAGCACGAGCTGGACTTTCGCATCGGAGGGGGCGAGCTCACCAGCGCGACATTCGCCCCAGCAGGCATCAGCGAGCACCTCGTCTACCGTTCGCGCTTCCTCGACATCGTTCCCGACGAGCGCATCGTCCTCGTCTACGAGTTCCTCCTCGACGACCGTCGCCGCTGGGTGTCGCTCGTGACGCTCGAGCTCGCTGTTAGCGTCGCTGGCACGCGCCTGAGCCACACCGAGCAGTTCGCGTTCCTCGAGCCGAGTGGAGATGGCGAGAGCGACATCGCGCACCTGAAAGGCGGTACCCGGCGACAGCTCAATGGGCTGGCTGCCGTCGTCAAGCGGTAACGTGCCGTTGGCATGGGCTAACAACGCCGCCGACCACCCGAGCTATCAGCGCTCGGTCTATGTCGACGTAAGCCGCGCCTCTGCGGCTCGCCATGCCCCGGCGCGGCCTGGCTGTGGACGGTAGACCGGGAAGTGGTCGCGTGCCCGGACTGTCGCCCTCATGTCTGCGAGGTCGCCGGAGATGGCCTTGACGGCGCGCGCCTGCACGAGGACGTTGCCGAGCGCGGCCGCCTCGACTGGCCCTGCGACCACGGGCAAGCCGCATGCGTCTGCGGTGAGCTGGCACAGGAGCTCGTTCTGAGCTCCCCCGCCCACGATGTGGACGGTGTCCACATCGCGGCCGGTGAGCAATTGCGCGAGCTCGATCGTGCGCCGGTACGCGAGCGCCAGGCTGTCGAGGATCGTGCGCGTCACCGCTGCTGGGGTCTCGGGCACGCGCTCGCCGTGCGCCTGACAGGCCGCGGCGATCCGGGCGGGAATATCGCCTGGGGCAAGGTAGGCGGGATCGTCGGGGTCGACGACATAGGCGAGCTCGGGAAGCGCCGCGGCATCGCGCACGAGCGCATCGACCTCGATGCGCAGCCCGGACCGCTCCCAGGCACGTATCGACTCCTGGAGGAGCCAAAGGCCCATGACGTTGCGCAGGTAGCGCGTCGTGCCGTCGACACCGCGCTCGTTGGTGAAGTTCGCCTTCCGGCTCGCCTCGCCGAGCACCGGTGACGCGAGCTCGAGCCCGACGAGCGACCAGGTGCCACACGAAATGTACGCGAAGCGACCATTCGCTGCTGGAACGCCGGCGACGGCGGAAGCGGTGTCGTGGGAGGCGACCGCGGTGACGGGCACCCGCGCTTCGAGGCCGATCTCCTCCAACACCCCCGGGAGCAGCTCACCCGCGCTGTCGCCGGGGCGGCGCAAGGGCGGAAACATCCCGGTGTCGATGCCGAGCGGGCCGGCGATGTCGACGTCCCACTCGAGCGCTGCGGCGCTGAGCAGCTGGGTCGTGGAGGCGTTGGTCTCCTCGGTCCCGGCGAGCCCCGTGAGCCAGTAGTTGATCAGGTCTGGGACGAGCAGGACCTCCGAGGCCTCCTCGAGCTGAGGCGAGCCGGTCGCCGCGACGAGCTGGAAGAGCGTGTTGAAGCGCTGGAGCTGGATCCCCGTGCGAGCGTAGAGCTCGGCCGCCGGAACCTTCTCGAGGACCGCCTCGACGACACCTTCGGTGCGCCGGTCTCGGTGATGGACCGGGTTCCCGAGCAGCGCGCCGGTCCGATCGATCAGCCCGAAGTCGACGCCCCAGGAGTCGATGCCGATCGAGTCCGGAGCGCCCGCGACGCGCGCGCCTTCGCGAAGGCCTTCGAGGATGCCACGGTAGAGCGCGAGAACGTCCCAGTAGAGCGTGCCGCCGACGGTGACGCCGCCGTTCGCGAACCGGTGGAGCTCGCTCAGGCCGAGGCGCTCACCGTCGACGGTGCCGAGAAATACCCGTCCGCTCGAGGCGCCGAGGTCGACGGCGACGACGCGAGTCGTGCTCACCGACGGTTACGGGTCGATCCAGGTTGGGTCGATGCAGGTTGCACCGTGACGAGGTCGACGCCGAGCAGCTCGGCCGTTACGGCGAGCTCGTCGCGGCGGTGCCCGGTGCCGAGCGCCCAGTGGTGGGCTACCCGGCTCGCCGACCACTCGTCGCACCACTGACCGGGATCGCAGCCGAAGTCGACCCGCGAGGTCGTGTTGCCGATGGCGAGGAGGGGGCCGCCGACGACCTCGCCCTCCGAGACGACGAAGCGGAGGCTCCCGTCGCGCATCTGGGTGAGCCCGAAGGCCGTGACCGGGCCGTGGCGGACGTCGAACTCGACCGAGACGCCGTAGCCGCGCTTGCCGTGGTAGACGCCGAGTCCACGAAGCAGCGGGCGCCCGTCGCTGATCTCGAGGTGCGCCGGGCCGTCGTGGCCCATCTCGACGACGTCGTCGGTGAAGTTGAGCGCCTGCATCTCGGTGAACGAGCCGCCGCCGCCGAGGCGGTCCATGATGAGCATGGCGAGCGACGTCCTCACTTCGTACTCGCCGACGCAGGGGATGTGTGCGGCGGTCAGCAGCGATGCGCCGAGGATCATTCCGGCCCCGAGGCGCTCGTGCGTCTCGCCTTCGAGGCCGCGGTGGTAGTACGCGAGCGAGTCGAGCGAGAAGTCGGTGACGAGACGGTCGAGACCGACCGCGACCCGTGCCGCCCACTCGAGGTCGTCGGGCACGACGGAGTCGTCGATGTCGAACACGGCCCGGGTCTGCTCCAGCTTCGCGGCGATCTCGGCCTCGCTCGCGGCGGCGACGCGCACGCGCAGGTCGTCGAACTCGACGATCTCGACGTGACCGCCGAGATGCGCGGCAAGCAGCGTCGGGTCAGTCGACACGTCGTACATCCCCGGGTAGAGGTGGCCCATGATCCCGAAGCGCCCAGTGCGCATCGTCGCCCGGATGCCAGCGCCCCGGATCCAGCGGCCGATGCGGTCCCAGGCCCGCTCGTCGCGGAGATAGCCCGACACCGAGCGGAACCCGATGCCGCACCGTTCGAAGGTGTTCGCCATCTCCGGCAGCGGGCAGCAGCCGCAGTAGGCGAGCCACTCACCGGTGCCGAAGGTCGCGTGGTCCATCGACTCGCTCGGCTGGAGGTTGATGAAGAGGACCTCCGCTCCCGTGCGCAGGGCGATCGGGACGACCATCGTCGCCGTCATGTACGTCGTGAGGAACATCACGATGAGGTCACAGCCTGCGACGCGCAGTGCCTCGGCGGCAGCGGCGGCCTCGGTCGCGTCGGAGATGAAGCCGACGTCGACGACGTCCGCGTCGAAGGTCGAGATCCGGCTCGAGACGAAAGCGGCCGAGCGTTCGAGCTCGGGCAACAAGTTCGGGAACTGCGGCCAGTACGCGCCGAGGCCCCCGGCGACGAGGCCGACGACCGGGCGCCGCACGCGCCCCGTCGGCCCGAGACCTCGTGCCGCCTCGAGCTCGCTCGCCGCGCTCATCGAAGGAATGCCGCCGCGACGCCGGCGTCGACCGGGACGTGCAGGCCCGTCGTGTGCGAGAGCTCGGAGCTCGCCAGCACGAACACCGCGTTCGCGACGTGCTCGGGAAGCACCTCTCGCTTGAGCAACGTCCGCTGGGCGTAGTACTCGCCGAGCTTCTCTTCCTCGACCCCGTAGACCGCGGCCCGCTGGGCTCCCCAGCCGGCGGCGAAGATGCCGGAGCCGCGCACCACGCCGTCGGGGTTCACGCCGTTCACCTTGATCCCGAACGCTCCGAGCTCGGCGGCGAGGAGGCGGACCTGGTGGGCCTGGTCGGCTTTCGTCGCGCCGTAGGCGACGTTGTTGGGCCCGGCGAAGACGGAGTTCTTCGAGACGATGTAGACGATGTCGCCTCCGAGGCCCTGGTCGATCATCACCCGGGCCGTCTCGCGCGAGACGAGGAACGAGCCCTTTGCCATCACGGCGTGCTGGAGGTCCCAGACCTCGGCCGTCGTCTCGAGGAGGCTCTTCGAGATCGAGAGCCCGGCGTTGTTCACGACGAGGTCGATGCCGCCGAAGGCGAGGACCGCGGCACGCACCGCTGCCGCGATCTCGGCTTCGGAGGTGACGTCCGCTGCGAGAGCGACCGCGACGTCGGAGCCGCCGAGCTCGCCGGCGACCGAGGTGGCGTGTTCGGCGTTCAGGTCGACGACGACGACACAGGCGCCCTCCTTCGCGAGGCGTCGAGCGGTGGCGGCGCCGATCCCCGAGCCGCCGCCGGTGACGAGAGCGATGCGGGTGGCCAGCAGCTTCGGCGCGGGCATGCGCCGGAGCTTCTGCTCCTCGAGCTCCCAGTACTCGATGCGGAACTTCTCGGACTCGTCGATCGGCCGGTAGCTCGAGACGGACTCGGCGCCGTGCATGACGTTGATCGCGTTCACGTAGAACTCTCCGGCGACGCGGGCCGTCTGCTTGTCCTTGCCGAAGCTGAACATGCCGACGCCCGGAACGAGCACGATCGCCGGGTCCGCCCCCCGCATCGGCGGCGAGTCGGGGGTGGCATAGCGCTCGTAGTAGCTGCGGTACTCGTCCCGGTAGGCCGAGTGCAGCTCGCGGATGTTCGCGACGAGCTCCTGGAGCGGGACCTCCGCGTCGAGCTCGACCACGAGTGGTCGCACCTTGGTCCTGAGAAAGTGGTCGGGGCACGACGTGCCCCGCCGAGCAAGCTCCCCGAGGCGCTCCCGGGAACAGAAGTCGAGGACGACCTCGCTGTCGGTGTAGTGGCCGACCTGGCGGGCGTCGCTGCTCGCCAGCCCGCGCAGTAGCGGGAAGATGGCGGCGGCGCGCTCGTGGCGGGCGTCCTCGGCGAGGGGCACGCGGCCAGGGTCGACGCGACCGAACGGCTCGTGCTTGCCGTGTGCGTCGAGGTAGGCCTGGGCCGTGCTGATGATCTCGAGCGAGTTCGCCTCACAGGCCGCGCTCGACTCGCCCCACGCGGTCATGCCGTGGCCGCCGAGGATCGTGCCGATCGCGTCGGGGTTGTCGCGCTGCACCGCTGCGATGTCGAGGCCGAGCTGGAAGCCGGGCCGGCGCCAAGGGACCCACACGACTCGCTCGCCGAAGCACGCCTTCGTGAGCTGCTCGCCGTCGGCCGCGGTGGCAAAGGCGATCCCGGCGTCGGGGTGGAGGTGATCGACGTGCGGCGAGACGACGAGACCGTGCATGGCGGTGTCGATCGAGGGTGCCGCGCCTCCCCTGCCATGGAGGCAGAAGTCGAAGGCGGCGACCATCTCGTCCTCGCGCTCCTCGCCCGGGTAGACGCCGACGAGAGCACGCAGGCGGTCGAGGCGAAGCACGGCGAGGCCGACCTCCTTCAGCGTGCCGAGGTCGCCGCCGGAACCCTTTACCCACATCAGCTCGGTGTTCTCACCGGTGACCGGATCCGGAGCGAGCGCCTTCACCGAGGTGTTCCCACCGGCGTAGTTGGTGTTGCGCGGATCGGCGCCGAGGCGGTTCGAGCGCTCGAGAAGCTCGGCGACGGGTCCGACAGTGCCAGAAGGGAGCGTCATCACGCGCCCCAGCCGGCCTGGGTCCCACCGACGCGCTCCGCGACGATTCGCTCGTGGTAGCCCGAGCGGCCATAGGCCGAGAGTGGGTCGGGATCGAGGCCCATCTCGGTGCGCACCTCAGCCAGGAGTGGACGGACGTCGGTGTTGTAGGCATCGATGAGGACCTCGTTCGCACCAAGCACGTCGCCTGCCGCCTGGGCGAGCGCGAGCGCCTCGCGATCGACGAGGAGCGCCTTGGCCGTGGCTTCCTGGACGTGCATGACCGAGCGGATCTCGGCTCGGATCTTCGGCTCGATGTTGTGGCACTGGTCGAGCATGAACGCGACGCCGGAGTCCGGCCCGAGCGCGCCCGCACCGACGATCTCGTTCATGATCCGGAAGAGCTGGAACGGGTCGGCAGCGCCGACCATGAGGTCGTCGTCGGCGTAGAAGCGGCTGTTGAAGTGGAAGCCGCCGAGGCGCGCGAGGCGGATGAGACCGGCCACGATGAACTCGATGTTCGTGCCCGGCGCGTGGTGACCCGTGTCGACTAGGACCTTCGCCTGGTCGCCGAGCGCCAGGCAGTGGACGAGCGAGGTCCCCCAGTCCGGCACGTCCATCGTGTAGAAGGACGGCTCGAAGAACTTGTACTCGAGCAGCATCGTCATCTCCGACGGCATCGTCGCGTACGTCGCGGCGAGTGCCTCGGCGAGACGGTCCTGGCGGGCGCGGATGTCGTCCTGGCCGGGGTAGTTCGTCCCGTCGGCGAACCACAGGCTGAGCGCCTTGGAGCCGGTCGCTCCCGCGACCTCGACGCACTCGACGAGGTGTGCCGTCGCCTTGCGGCGGACCACCGGGTCGGGGTTGCAGACGCTGCCGAGGCGGTAGTCGTTCTCCTGGAAGACGTTCGGGTTGATCGCACCGATCTGGAGCCCGAGACCGGCCGCGTGCTTCGCGAGGTCCTCGTAGTCCTCGACGCGGTCCCAGGGGATATGCAGCGCGACCGAGGGGGCGACGCCGGTGAAGCGATGGACCTCGGCGGCATCCGCGATCTTCTCGTAGGGATTACGGGCCACGCCCTCCTGGGCGAAGACCTTGAATCGGGTTCCGGAGTTCCCGTAGGCCCAGGACGGCGTCTCGATCCACTGCTGGCGGAGCGCCGCCTTCACGTCGATTCTGTCGATCATTCTCGTCTCACCTTCACTAACCGGTCGGGTTCAGGGGTTCCAGCTCGGCATTGCCGCGAGCCGGTGGGTTTCAGTCGAGGTGGAAGACCTCGGGTAGGGCTTGCATCGACTCGTCGGGGCCGGCACCGTCGAGCTCGACGAAGAACTCCGCCATCTCGGACTGCCAACGGGCATTCACCTTCGTCGCGGCCATCGCAGCCTGTGCGGCCACAAAGTCCTCGCATTCGAGGTAGCCGATGAGCGAACCGTTGTTGGCGAGAAAGAGCGAGTAGTTGTGCCACCCGCTCGCCTCGAGTGCCTCGAGCATTTCGGGCCACACCTTATGGTGGCGGGCCACGTACTCCTCGAGGCGCTCGGGTCGCACGCTGAGCTGGAAGCAGATTCGCTGGGTCATTTTGCGCTCACCTGGGAGATGCCGAGATGTGGTGCCGGGGACGGGGGCCGGCGTACCGGCCCCCGTCCCCGTACCGCTGGACGTACGGGTCTAGAAGTTGAACTTCAAGACGTTGGACTTGTTGAACACCGTCGGTGGGCCAAGCACGACCGAGGGACCCGTTCCGGCTGCGGCCGGGAGGATCTTGTACGCGCCGAGCTTCCCGGCAGTGAAGCTCTGACCGGCCTTGCCGGTGATGGTGCCGGACGCGAGCGTCGCGGCGGCGTAGCCGGCGAGGTACCCGAGGTTCGACGGGTTCCACAGCTCGAACGCCTTGACCGTTCCGTCGAGCACGTACTTCTTCATCTGCGAAGGCAGACCAAGCCCGGTGAGGGTGAGGTGCTTGAGGAGGGCTTTGTGTGTGTCGAGGTACTGCGCTGCGGTCGAGATGCCGACCGTCGTCGGCGAGATGATGCCGGCGAGGTTCGGGTAGGCCGAGAGCAGGCCTTGGAGCACCGTCAGCGAAGTCGCCGGGTCGTCGTTGCCGTAGACGGTCGAGACGAGCTTCATCTTCGGGTACTTCTTCAGCTCGACCTTCATGTACTTGATCCAGGCGTTCTGGTTCGTCGCCGTCGCGGCCGCCGAGAGGATGGCGATCTGGCCCGTGGAGTGGATCTCCGACGCGAGCAGGTCGATCTCAGAGGTGCCGATCTGGCGGGTGTTCGCCTGGTTGATGAAGAGGTGGTTCGGGCAGGTGACGTCGGAGTCGAAGGAGACGATCTTGATGCCAGCGGCCTGGGCCTTCGCAAGCGAAGGGCAGAGCGCGGACGGGTCGTTCCCCGCGATGACGATTGCCGATGCCTTCGCCGCGATCGCCGCCTGGATCGACGGGATCTGGGCGGCCGCAGTGTCGGCCGTGCCGCTCGAGACGACCTGCTTGTCCCCGATGGCGTTGAGGGCGGTCTTGCCACCAGCGTCGGCTATCACCTCGTAGGGGTTGAGCGTGTCCTTCGGGATGAAGTAGATCGTCTCACCCGACTTCAGTCTCGATGATGCGGCGCTCGCCGAGTTGGTTGCAACTGCGACGAGTGACGCGACCGAGACGACTGCTGTAGTCGCTGCCAGCGCGAGCCGGCTTCCTCGTAGATTCATACGTGTCCTTTCCGGTGTTTGGTGTGTTCACCGTGAGTGGATTCCCCCCCACGGAGCATGTGCCGGGCGGGCAGAGCCGACGCGCACGTCGCTCCGCTCTCCCGAGAGCTCTTCGGCGCGCGCCTCACTCGTTCGCCCTCCGACTGATCGCCGACCTCGCCCGGATGCGGCCGATCCCCTCGGCGGCGTTCGGCAGGATGACGCTTATAAGCAGCAGGCATCCCGTCACGATCTGCTGGACCTGCGGCGCGACGTTCATGAGCGTCAGCGCGCTCTCGATCCCGCCGATCACGCAGACCGCCATGACGACTCCGACGATCGTCCCGCGTCCGCCGAAGATCGAGACGCCGCCGAAGAGCACGATCGTGACGACGGTGAGCTCGAGGCCGATCCCCGCGTCGTAACGGGACGTCGCGTACTGGAACGTCCAGAGGATGCCGGCGATCGAGCAGAGGAGGCCCGAAAGCGCGTAGAGCACAAGCTTGATCCGCTTCACGCGGATACCCGAGAAGAACGCCGCTTCCTGCTGGAGCCCGATCGCGTGCATCGCCCGACCGACGGGGGTCGCGTGCAGGACGATGGCGTAGACGATCGCCATGAGGATGAAGATCCCGAGGCTCCACGAGAGCTCGGTATGAGGGATGGGCGAGGTGCCGATCGTCGTGTATGAGCTCGGGAAGCCGGTCACCGAGTTGCTGCCCAGGATGATCAGCGCGATCCCTCGGTAGAGCGCGAGGGTGCCGATCGTCACTGCCAGCGACGGGAGGCCGAGCCGGGTGATGAGCAACCCGTTGAAGAGCCCACACGCGAGGCCGACCACGATGACGAGCGCCATCGCGCCGACGATCGGCCAGCCGTGTGCGAAGAGATAGCCGAGGAGCGAGCTGGCGAGCCCGAGCGTGGACGCGACCGAGAGGTCGATCTCTCCGGTCATGACGATGAGCGTGAGCGGGAGCGCCATGATCGCGATCGAGCCGATGTTGAGCCCGAAGTCGAAGAAGTTCGTCCCCGTGAGGAAATTCGGCGTCTCGGCGATGCCGAACAGGACAGTCCCGAGGACGAACCCGAGGAGAGCGACCTCCCAGCGTCCGAGCATCCGCCAGGACAGGCCACGCTCCTGCGGCACTCGCGCGGGGGCGGACACCGGTGCCTGCTCGACCGGCGTCGTCTCGGACCCAGAGACGACGGGGCTGCTACGCACCACGAGCGGCCCTCCGCAGCCGCAGGTTGCGCTCGCGGCGCAACGAGACGAAGCGGTCGAACGCGATCGCCGCGATGAGCAGGCCGCCGGCGATCGCCTGGTTCCAGAACGCCGAGATCCTCGCCGCGACGAGGGCCTGGTTGATGGTGTTGAGCAGCAGCGGCCCGAGCGCCGCGCCGAGCACCGTTCCGCTTCCGCCGAAGATCGCGACGCCCCCGACGACGACGCCGGAGACGACGATGAGCTCGTAGCCGCTCCCAGCCGTCGAGGCGACGGTGGCGAACTGGGCGAGCCAGAGTGCGCCGCCAAGACCGGCGATCGCGCCGGAGAAGACGAAGGCCCAGAAGACGCGCTTGCGGACGGGGACGCCGGCGAGCTCGGCGGCGGCGGGGTTCGACCCGATGGCATAGAGGTCACGGTTCGACCGGAAGGTACGCATCGCGTAGCCGACGACGAGCACGACCACCGCTGTGATAACGAAGATCCAGGGCACCCCGAGGATGTTGTTCACCCCGACGCCGATGAAGCCCCCGGGGATGCTCGACGGGTCGATCTGGACGCCGTTCACGACGAGGGCGTCGACGCCGCGGATGAGATACAGCGTGCCGAGGGTGACGACGAGGCTCGGCACGCGTGCGACGGCGACGATCGCGCCGTTGACCACGCCGCAGACGACGCCGACGCCGATCCCGACGAGAAATGCGAGCGGCACGGGAAAGTTCGGGTTGTGGAGGAATACCTCGCCGACGACGTAGGCCGAGAGCCCGAGCACCGAACCGACCGAGAGGTCGACGTTGCGTGTGATGATCACGATCGTCTCGCCGACGCCGAGCAGGGCGTAGATCGAAGCGCCCGCGAGCAGCTGCTGCACGCTCGCCGAGCTCGCGAAGCTCGAGTTGTAGATCGTCGTCCCGCCGAACACGGCGAAGATGACGACGAGGATCCCGAGCTCGCGGGCGCGAAGCACGATGTCCCAGACCCGGCCCGGGGTCGGCGCGGGACGAGGAGCGGGGGCGAGCTCGCCGACCGCAGAGGCGATCGTCATAGCGGCGTCCCTGCCAGCTGGCCGGTCGCTGCGCGCATGATCGAGGCCTCGTCGGCCTCGGCCCGGTCGAGCTCGGCGACGAGACGCCCCTCGCGAAGCACGAGGACCCGGTCGGCCATCCCGAGCACCTCGGGCAGCTCGGAGGAGATCATGAGCACCGCGACGCCCTGGCCGGCGAGCTCGTCGAGCAGGCGGTGGACTTCGGCCTTCGTCCCGACATCGATGCCCCGCGTGGGCTCGTCGATGATGAGCAGCGAAGGGTGGCGTGCGAGCCACTTCGCGAGCACAGCCTTTTGCTGGTTGCCGCCGGACAGCGTGGCGACGGGGTTCTTCAGCCGGCCGTACTTGAGGCGCAGGCGCACTGCCCAGTCGGCGGCGAGCTCCTGCTCGGCGGAGCGCCGGATGATCCCGAGGCGCTCGAGGCGAGAGAGCGAGGCGAGGGCGACGTTCTGGTCGATCGCCATGTCCATGACGAGGCCTTGTTGGCGGCGGTCCTCGGGGACCAAGCCCACACCGGCCGCGATCGCCGCAGTGGGCGAGCGCGCCTGGAGTTCGTCGCCGTTCAGGAAGACCTTCCCGGCGTCGTAGTCGTCGATGCCGAAGATCGCCCTTGCGATCTCGCTCCGGCCTGCGCCGACCAACCCGGCGAGGCCGACGATCTCACCGGCGCGCACCGCGAAGGAGATGTCGGTGAACACGCCCTCCCGGGTCAGCCGCTCGACCCGGAGCACCTCGGCGCCAACGGTGGCACCGCTCTTCACGAACATGGTCTCGAGGTCACGTCCGACCATGGAGTGGATGATGGCGTCGACGTTCATCTCGTCGGCCGGCGCGCTCATGACGAAGGCGCCGTCGCGCATGATCGTGATTCGCTGGCAGATCTCGAAGACCTCCTCGAGCCGGTGCGAGATGAAGAGAACCGCGGCACCGCTGGCCCGCAGTGTCCGGACAACGTCGAACAGCCGCTCGACCTCTCGCGCCGACAGGGCAGCCGTCGGCTCGTCCATGACGATGACCTTGGCGTTGAACGAGAGCGCCTTCGCGATCTCGACGATTTGCTGGTCGGCGACGGACATCCCCCTCGCCGCCTGGTCGGGATCGATCTTCACCCCGAGCCGATCGCAGATCTCGCGCACGTGCTCGTTCATTTCCTTGCGGTCGATGCGCCTGCCGGTGCGAAGGGGCTGGCGCCCCATGAAGATGTTCTCGGCGACGGAGAGGTCGGGGAAGAGCGTTGGCTCCTGGTAGATGATGGCAATGCCCGCGATGCGCGCCGCGGATGGACCCGCGAGCGTGATCGGCTCGCCGTCGAGCAGCAGCACTCCCGAGTCCGGGTGGTGCACGCCACCGAGGATCTTCACCATCGTCGACTTGCCGGCGCCGTTCTCGCCGAGCAACGCGTGCGCCTCGCCGGCGTACAGCTCGATCGAGCCGTCGATCAGCGCTCGGACGGCGCCGAAGGACTTCGTGGCATTGCGAAGGACGAGCACGGGGGCGTCGCTGCGGCACTGAGCGGGCGCGCTGACCTCTGGCCCACGACCCCCGTCCGTCTCGGTCAAGACCCTGCCCCCTCTCTGAACCGGCCAGATCCCCGCCAGCAGCGTCTCAGAATGAATCGTTCAAATCGTCGAGCGCGCTCACGTTAAGCCCGAGGGACGAAGGTGTCAAGGCACTCGCCCACCTTCACGAGGGAAGCTCACACCCCGGCGTGCGAGCGCAAGAGGAGACCTTTTTGTCGCGGAGCCGCCCTGCCTCCTGCGTAGCTTCCCTCGATCCGCGCCGGGTCCGTTCGAGCGACTACCCTGGCGCTGCACGAGGCGAGCGAATAGGCACGTCGGAGGTGGGATGGACGTGAGCAAGCGGACGACGGCCCTCGCAGGGGTCGCTTTGTGGTCGGGCGCCACGCGCCACCTCTGATGAGCGCCACCTCGGCCAGCGCCGCGTGAGCAATCCCCCGCTCCGTCGCCGCGTCAGCCCGGCCATCCCGCCGGCGGCGCCGCGGAGAGTCACGATTCGGGAGGTCGCCGACCTCGCTCGCGTGTCGATCGGAACCGTTTCAAACGTGCTCAACAATCCGTTCCTGGTCGCGCCCGTCACGCGCGAGCGGGTCCTCGGGGCAATCGCCGAGACCGGATTCGTGCGCAGCACTGCTGCGCACCAGCTTCGCGGCGGGAAGAGCCGCTCTATCGGCGTCGTCATCCTCGACGTGGCGAACCCGTTCTTCACCGAGATGGTCCGCGGCGCAGAGCAGGCGTTGCGCGACGAGGGCTACGTCCTCGTGCTCTGCTCGACCGACGAGTCCGCTGAGCGCGAGCGCCACTACCTCAGGCTGCTCGAGGAGCAGCGGGTCGCAGGCGTGCTCATCACCCCGGCAGAACGCGAGCTCGATGCCCTGGTTGCGCTCGCAGGTCGCGGGATCCCGACTGTCCTGCTCGACCGCGAGGCGGGCGGGCACGCGCTCTGCTCGGTCACCGTGGACGACGTGCGCGGCGGCGAGCTCGCGGCCGCGCACCTGTTCGAGCTGGGTCACCGACGCATCGCCTTCGTCAACGGCCCGTCTTCGATCCGCCAGTGCGTCGATCGGCGGCGGGGCGCCCGCAGGGCAGCACGCCAGCTCGGCCTCGTGCCGGACGAGGCGGTGGTCGAGCTCACCGTCCCCGCGCTCACGATCGAGCACGGCGAGCAGGGCACCGAACGGCTCCTGCAGGTCACGCCGCGGTTGGACGCGGTGATGTGCGCGAACGACCTCCTCGCGCTCGGAGTGCTCCGCGGTCTGGCGACCGCCGGGATCAAGGTCCCCGACGAGATCGCCGTCGTCGGCTATGACGACGTCGCGTTCGCGTCGATGCTCTCGCCGGCGCTCACCTCGGTGCGCCAGCCGAAGTTCGAGCTCGGCGTCGCGGCTGCGGAGCTCCTTCTCGAGGAGTCCCGCAGCCACGCGCACGAGCACCGCGAGGTCCGCTACGAGCCGGAGCTCGTCGTGCGGGCCTCGAGCCAGGCGGCACCGCACCCGCGGACGGCCGCCGCCAGCAGCGCGCGTCGCCGCACCCAGTCCTGAGGCGGCCACCCATCTCGACTGGCTCGCAGACGACGCCCCCGTCCACGTCCGATGGCGGAGGGCCGCCCGCGTCCGATGGCGGAGGCCCGCCCGAGGATCAGCCGCCCGAGACGTCCTCGATCCGCTGGCGGCCCGCCGTGATGAAGGGCATCATCTCGCGCAGCTGGGCGCCGATCTGCTCGATCTGGTGCTCCTGGCCCTTCTTGCGCAGCTCGTTGAAGCGCGGAAGGCCCGCGGCGTTCTCCTCGATCCACTCCTTGGCGAAGCGACCGTCCTGGATCTCGTCGAGGACCTTGCGCATCTCCGCGCGCACGCCCTCGGAGATGATGCGCGGCCCACGGGTGAGGTCGCCGTACTCGGCGGTCGTCGAGATCGAGAAGCGCATGCCGGAGATGCCCTGCTCGTACATAAGGTCGACGATGAGCTTCAGCTCGTGCAGGCACTCGAAGTAGGCAGACTCTGGCTGGTAGCCGGCGGCGACCAGCGTCTCGAAGCCTGCGGTGACGAGCGCTGTGAGACCGCCGCAGAGCACCACCTGCTCGCCGAACAGGTCCGTCTCGGTCTCCTCGGTGAAGGTCGTCTCGAGCACGCCGGCGCGTGTCGCGCCGATCGCGTCGGCATATGCGAGCGCGAGCGCCATCGCCTTGCCCGACTCGTCGGCGGCCACGGCGATGAGCGCCGGGACGCCGCCGCCCTCGGTGTAGGTCCTGCGCACGAGGTGGCCGGGGCCCTTCGGAGCGACCATGGCGACGTCGATGCCCGGCGCGGGCGTGATCGTCTCGTAGCGGATGTTGAAGCCGTGCGCGAAGAAGACGGCATCGCCCTCGCCGAGGTGCGGCGCTATGTCCCGGTCGTAGACCGCAGCCTGGTCGGTGTCGGGGAGCAGGATCATGACGAGATCGGCCTCGGTCGCCGCCTCGGCGATGGTGAGGACCCGGAGCCCTGCCGCCCGCGCCTTGGCCGCCGACGCGGAGCCCTCCCGCAGCCCTACCCGCACGTCGACTCCGGAGTCGAGCAGGTTGAGCGCGTGCGCGTGCCCCTGCGAGCCGTAGCCGATGACCGCGACCTTCCGCCCTTCGAGGAGGCCCTTGTCGGCGTCGTGTTCGTAGTAGAGCTTCGGCATGATCCTCGCTACCTCACTTCTCGTCGGGCATCTGCCGCACCGGCGGCTCGGCAGTCTTGTTGGTTGGCGACTTCGCCGCACGCGCGGAACACGTACAGGTCCGCAGTTCCGGAGACCCGATCGCCCTCACGCCTCGGGTCCCAGCTTAGGTAGGGCTATTCGCCCCGTGCGCTGAAGCTCGAGGATCCCGTAGGGGCGCAGCACCTCCTCGAAGTCGTCGACCGCCTCGGGCGCCGAGGCGAGCCGGAGCGTCAACGCTTGCGCGCCGACGTCGACGACCTTCGCGCCGAAGACCTCGGCGAGCTGGATGACCTGCGCCCGGCCGACCGCGTCGGCGGCGACGGTCACGAGGAGCAGCTCGGCCTCACGGGCGTTCAACGGGTGGAGCTCGGTGATGCGGACCACGTTCACGAGCTTGTCCAACTGGTCCACCACCTGTTGGAGCGGTGCCGACTCGACGTCGACGACGATCGAGATCCGCGAGAAGCGCGGGTCGTGCGTCGGGGCGACGGCGAGGGAGAAGATGTTGAAGCCGCGCCGGGCGAACAGCCCGGCAACGCGGACGAGGACACCGGCCTTGTTCTCGACGAGGAGGGTGACGACGTGGTGGCGCAGACGCTTGCCGGCGCGTGCCTGAGTGCCGCCCGCGAGCGGCATCGGGACGACCTGGCCCGGCCCGCTCGGTGCGGAGCCGACGCTCATCTCGCGAGTCCCTGCTGGCTCGGGTGGACGACGATGTCGTCGTTGGACGATCCCGAGGCGACCATCGGGTAGACCTGCTCCATCGAGTCCGTACGGAAGTCGATCACGACCGGACGGTCGTCGACCTCGTTGGCCTTCTCGATCGCCGGCAGCACCTCCTCGGGCGAGGTCACCCGCAGCCCGACGCAGCCCATCGCCTCCGCCCAGAGCACGTAGTCCGGGAGGTCCGGTGAGAGGTAGACCTCGGAGTACCTCTCCTCGTAGAACATGTGCTGCCACTGGCGGACCATGCCGAGGTAGGCGTTGTTCAAGATCGCGATCTTGATCGGTATCCGCTCGGAAGATGCGGTGACGAGCTCCTGGGCCGTCATCTGGAAGCAGCCGTCGCCGTCGACGGCCCAGACCATCCGGTCGGGGCGCCCGACCTTGGCCCCGAGGGCGGCGGGGACCGCGAAGCCCATCGTGCCGAGACCTCCGGAGTTGACCCACGTGCGGGGATGGTCAAACTGCCAGTACTGCGCGGCCCACATCTGGTGCTGTCCGACGCCCGACACGAGGATCGTGTCGGGCGGTGTGGCGTCCCGCAAGGTCTCGAGCACGTACTGCGGCTTCAGAGGTGGCGAGCCGTCGAGGGCGCCCGGCGGGGGGGCGGCGTCATACGCGAGCGGGAACCGCTCGCGCCAGGTGTCGAGGAGCCCGATCCAGGGCGCCAGCCGTGCCGGGTCGAGGGATCCCGCCCGCTCTCCCGCGCGACGGCGCAACGCTCCGATGAGCGCCTCGATCGCCAACCGGCAGTCGGCCACGACGCCGACGTCGGGACGGCGCACCTTGCCGATCTCCGCCCGGTCGATGTCGACGTGCACCACCTTGGCTCGCGGAGCGAAGGCGTCGACCTTTCCAGTCACCCGGTCGTCGAAACGGCTGCCGAGAGCGACGAGCAAGTCCGCCTGCTGCATCGCGGTCACGGCGGTGTAATTGCCGTGCATGCCGGGCATGCCGAGACAGCGCGGGTGCCGGTCGGGGAAGGCGCCGCGCGCCATGAGCGTCGTCACGACCGGGATGCCGGTCAGCTCGGCGAGCTCGAGCAGGGCCGCCGATGCGTTCGCCTTCAGCACGCCGCCCCCCACGTAGAGCACCGGCCTCTCAGCGGCGAGCATCAGCTCCGCCGCTGCCTCGATCGCCGCCGCATCCGGCTCGCCCACCGGCTTGTAACCGGGTAGGTCCATCGGCCCCGGTGGGCTCCACGTGGCGGTGGCGTTCGCCACGTCCTTGGGGAAGTCGATGAGGACGGGGCCAGGACGTCCGGTCGTGGCGACGTGGAAGGCCTCGGCGACGACCCGCGGGATGTCCTCGGCATCGGTGACGAGCCAGTTGTGCTTGGTGACACCGGCGGTGATGCCGGTGATGTCCACCTCCTGGAACGCGTCCGTGCCGATCGCGTTCGTGGCCACCTGGCCGGTGATCACGACGAGGGGCGTCGAGTCCATGTAGGCGTTCGCCAACGGCGTCACGACATTGGTCGCCCCGGGGCCGCTCGTCACGATCGCCACGCCCGGGCGACCGGTCACCTGCGCATAGCCCTCGGCGGCATGGCCCGCGCCCTGTTCGTGGCGGACGAGGATATGGCGGATCGACGAGTCGATGATCGGGTCGTAGACCGGCAGGATCGCCCCCCCGGGCAGGCCGAACACGACCTCGACCCCTTCGGTCTCCAGGCTCTTGATGAGCGACTGTGCTCCTGTGAGCTCCATCGTTGTCCCTCGGTCTTTCTTCGTGTCGGCCGATCCCTCGGCTCACCGGCTGGCAGCTCCACATGCCGGGCACCAGCGCCGCCCTTCTCGCGCCCGGAAACGAAACGACCTCCCTTGCGGGAGGCCGTTAGCGCACGGGCGACGAAGTGGTCGTCGTGCGCTACGTGAGAATTACTACGAGGTTTCTGGTCGCCACAAAGCGATCCTGCCAGATCGGCGGTCGCTCGGCAAGTCAGAGAACCGCTCAGCGAGCCGAACGCGCCGATGGGCGTGGGCGCCTGTGCGCAGGGCATCGATCTGTCCGAGCGCGCCGTCGAGGACGTACAGGACGTTGCCGTCACTGCCGAGCGCCTCGTCGAACGGCTTCGTGGTGCCTGGCGTGCCGACCGTCGTGTTGCCGAGGAAGGCGAGGTATCCGTCGCGCAGCACCGAAGGCGGCGAGCGCGGCGTGGCCGTCGTTCGCCGTCTCGACCTCGAAGCCCTCGCGTCGTAGGTAGCGCTCCAGCACGTCGCGCACCATCGGCTCGTCGTCGACCAGGAGAACTCGCCCGGCGCCGCTCACCTGGTCATCGTGGCGCGCCGATGTTGCCGATTGCTTGCCGAGGCGAAGCTGAGCCGCCCTATGCCTCGGTGATCGCGCCGCGCTCCGCTCCCGTGACGAGGCGCGCGTACTTGGCGAGCACGCCGGTCGTGTAGCGAGGTGGCGCGGGCTTCCACTGCGCGCGACGTCGTTCGAGCTCCGCGGCGTCTACGGCCAGCTCGATCGCACCGGTGTCCGCGTCGACGAGAATGCGATCGCCGTCGGCGACGAGGGCTATCGGCCCGCCGATCGCCGCTTCCGGGGCGACGTGACCGATGCAGAAGCCGCGTGTGCCGCCCGAGAAGCGGCCGTCGGTGACGAGCGCGCAGTCACCACCGCGACCGGCACCGGTGAGCGCTCCGGTCACGGCGAGCATCTCGCGCATGCCCGGGCCTCCCTTCGGCCCCTCGTAACGGATCACGAGCACCGTGCCCGGCTGGATCTCCCCGGCGAGGATGGCGTCCATCGCCCCGTCCTCGCCGTCGAAGACGCGCGCCGGCCCTTCGAAACGAGCGACGTCGCTCCCGGCGATCTTGACGACGGCGCCGAGAGGGGCGAGCGATCCGCGCAGCACCGCAGTGCCACCACGGACGTGGATCGGCTCGTCGAGGCGATGCACGACCACACCGTCGGGCGCCGGCGGGTCGAGCAGCGCGAGGTTCTCGGCCACCGTCCGGCCGGTGACCGTCAGGCAGTCGCCGTGCAGCAGGCCGGCGTCGAGCAGCTGGCGCATGACGACCGGGACCCCACCGATGCGGTCCAAGTCCGTCATGTGGTACTTGCCATGGGGCTTCATATCGGCGAGATGTGGCACGCGCCTGCCAACCCGGTCGAAGTCGTCGATCGACAGCTCGACCCGGGCTTCGCTGGCGATGGCGAGCAGGTGCAACACGGCGTTCGTCGAGCCGCCGAGCGCCATGGAGACCGAGATGGCGTTCTCGAAGGCCTCCTTGGTCATGATCTGACGCGGGCGGATGCCGAGCTCCAGGAGGTTGAGCACCGCGCGGCCGGAGTCGAAGGCGACGTCGTCGCGGCGGCGGTCCACGGCGGGAGCGCTAGCTCCCGCAGGCAGCGCCATGCCGATCGCCTCGGCGATCGAAGCCATCGTGTTGGCGGTGAACATGCCGGCGCACGATCCCTCGGTCGGGCACGCGTTGCGTTCGATCTGGAGCAACGAGTCGTCGTCGAGACTGCCGGCGGCGTTCGCCCCGATCGCCTCGAACACGCTCACGATGTCGAGCGTCTGGTCACGCCAGTGCCCGGGCAGGATCGAGCCGCCGTAGACGAACACCATCGGCAGGTCGAGCCGTGCGGCCGCCATGAGCATCCCCGGCAGGGACTTGTCACAGCCGGCCAGTCCGACGAACGCGTCGAACCGCTCGGCGTGCATCACGGTCTCGACCGAGTCCGCGATCACCTCCCGGCTCACGAGCGACGCGCGCATGCCCTCGTGTCCCATCGAGATCCCGTCCGAGACCGAGATGGAGACGAACTCGAACGGCACGCCGCCGGCCACGCGCACGCCTTCCTTGGCGCTCGCGGCGAGGCGCTTCAGCGGGAGGTTGCACGGCGTGACCTCGTTCCACGTCGAGGCCACGCCGACCTGCGGCTTGGCAAAGTCCTCGTCGCGAAGCCCGACGGCCCGGAGCATCGCTCGCGCTGCGGCTCGTCGCGGTCCTTCGGTGACGTCCTGGCTGTGGATCTTCAGCGAGCGCGTCTGCGCGCCAGCGGGGAGGTCGTCTGTCGGCATGGCCTCAACATTACGCAGCTAAAGGGGGCCAGGTGGTCGGGGATCCCCGGCACGCTAGAAGACGAGGTCGCTCTGGCGAGGACGCTTGTTAGGACCGCTCAGCCGCGGCGCTCGGCGAGGGCCGCGGCGACGGCCTTGCCGTTCGCACGTCCCTTCGTGGCCTTCATAACCTGGCCCACGAGGAGCTGCGCGACCTTCTCGTCGCCCCCGACGTAACGCTCCCACGCGCCGCGGTTCGCGGCGATCACCTCGTCGAGCACCCCGGAGAGCGCGTCCTCGGAGAGCGCCTCGTACCCGAGCCGGCGGGCTACCTCCTCCGGCTCTCCGCCGTGCTCGAGCAGCTCCGCGAGGACGGTCTTGGCCTGGGTGGCCGAGAGCTTGCCGGTCGACTCGAGGCCGAGCAGGTCGGCGAAGACCGAGGCGTCGAGCTCCCGCGCCCGCTCGGGCGACTGGGCCGCCTCGTTCGCCGAGCGCGCCAGCGCGAGGCGTGCATCGGCTCCGAGGCCGACCGCCGCCACGACGAGGTCGTCCAGTCCGAGGTCCACGACGGTCGCGATCTGGTCGGTCACGCTCGTGGCGGCCGGCTGACCGTCCGCCGCGGCGACGAGCGCGGCGAGCCGCTTTCGTCGAGCTGCAGGCATCAGCGCGAGTCCGGCGGTCGCCTCGGCGATGAAGTCCTCGTCGGGCACGAGCGGCACCAGGTCGGGCTCGGGGAAGTAGCGGTAGTCGTACGCCTCTTCCTTCGAGCGCATCGAGGAGGTCCTGCCTTCGGCCTCGTTCCAGTGCCGCGTCTCCTGGACGACCCTGCCTCCGGACTCGAGGAGCGCGACCTGGCGATCGGCCTCGTGCTCGATCGCACGACCGAGCGAGCGGAGCGAGTTCAGGTTCTTCACCTCGCAGCGCGTGCCGAACTCCTGCGAGCCCATAGGGCGCACCGAGACGTTGGCGTCGACGCGCAGCGAGCCTTCCTCCATCCTTCCGTCCGACGCGCCCGAGGCGACGAGGATGGATCGCAGCTCGGCCACGTACGCGCGCGCCTCGTCCGCCCCGCGCAGGTCCGGCCGGGAGACGATCTCGACGAGCGGGACGCCGGCCCGGTTGTAGTCCACGAGCGAGTGGTCCGCGTCGTGGATCCGACCTCCGCCGCCGACGTGGGTCGTCTTTCCGGTGTCCTCCTCGATGTGCGCGCGCTCGATGCCGATGCGCCGCTCGGAAGCCAGCTCGAGGTAGCCGCCCACGTTTATCGGCTCGTCGTACTGGCTTATCTGGTAGTCCTTCGGCATGTCCGGATAGAAGTAGTTCTTCCGGTGAAAGGTCGACGGCCGGATCTCGCAATGCAGCGCACGCCCGATCCGCATGGCGAGCTCGACCGCACGTCGGTTGAGGACCGGAAGTGACCCGGGCAGCCCGAGGCACACCGGGCAGACCTGAGTGTTCGCCTCGGCACCGAAGCGGTTGGCGCACCCGCAGAAGAGCTTGGTCACGGTTGCCAGCTCGCAGTGGACTTCCAGCCCGACGACGATCTCCCAGTCGAGCCTCGAGGAGGTCCGCGGCGCGGCGTCGGTGCTCATCGCGCTCCCCCTGTCACGGGAGCGCGTGCCTCGGGTGCCGCGCCCGCCTCCAGCACGGCCGCCGCGCGGAACATCTCGCGCTCGCCGAGCGCCGGCGCGAGCACCTGGACCCCGACCGGCAGCCCGGAATCACCGAGCGCGAACGGCACGCTCATCGCGGGGTGCCCCGCCAGGTTCGACGGGATCGTATAGAGGTCCGCCAGGTACATCTCGAGCGGATCCGCGGTCTTTGCCCCGATCGGGAACGCGACGGAGGGCGTCGTCGGGGCGAGCAACACGTCGAACTGCCCGTACGCGCGTGCGAAGGCCCTCGCCACGAGGGTGCGCACCCGCTGGGCCTGGCCGTAATACGCGTCGTAGTAGCCGGCCGAGAGCACGTAGGTCCCGAGCATGATCCGGCGCTTGACCTCGGGCCCGAAGCCGGCGGCACGAGTCCGCGCGTTCATCGCCTCGACGTCGGGCCCGTCGACTCGAAGCCCGAAGCGCACGCCGTCGTAGCGGGCGAGGTTCGACGAAGCCTCCGCCGGTGCGATGAGGTAGTAGGCCGACAGGCCGTGCAGGAGCTCGGGAATCGCCACGTCCTCTACCTTGGCTCCCGCGGCGGCCAGCACCTCGGCCGCGGCGCGCACGGCGCCCGCACAGTCGAGCGAGGCGTCGTCCAAGAAGTCGGCGATGACGCCGACGCGCAGCCCCTCGACGCCGTCGTCGAGGACCTCGGAGCATCGAGGGGCCGAGAGCGCGAGCGACGTCGAGTCCATCGCGTCGTGGCCGCCGATCACCTCGAGCAGTGCCGCAGCGTCGCCGACCGTCGTCGCGAACGGCCCGATCTGGTCGAGCGAGCTCGCGAAGGCGACGAGCCCGTAGCGGGACACGACGCCATAGGTCGGCTTCACGCCGACGACGCCGCACAGCGCCGCCGGCTGGCGGATGGACCCGCCCGTGTCCGAGCCGAGCGCGAGCGGCACGAAGCCGGCAGCGACGGCCGCTGCGCTTCCGCCCGACGACCCACCCGGCACCCGGCCGAGATCCCACGGGTTTCGCGTCGGGCCGAACGCGGAGCTCTCGGTGGACGAGCCCATGGCGAACTCGTCGAGGTTGGTCTTGCCGACCGACACCGCTCCCGCGGCGGCGAGGCGGCCCACGACGGTCGCGTCGTAGGGCGGCTTCCAGCCCTCGAGGATCCGAGAGGAGCACGTCGTCGGCACGTCGCGCGTGCACAGGTTGTCCTTGAGCGCCACGGGGACTCCGGCGAGTGGCCCCGGATCCTCGCCCGCTGCCACCTTGCGGTCGATCTCGGCCGCCGCCGATCGCGCACGATCGGCGGTGACGAGGTTGAAACAGTGCAGCTCGCCATCGCGGCGCTCGATCTCGCCGAGCGCGCTCTCGAGGACCTCGACGGCGCTCAGCTCCCCGGCGCGCACTCGCGCCGCGAGCGCGCGAGCGCTCGCGACCGGCGCCACGTCCGCCGAGCCGCTCACAGCGCCTCTCCGAGGATCCTCGGCACCTTGAACCTGCCGTCCTCGGCGTCGGGCGCGGCGGCGAGCACGTCCTCGCGAGCAAGGCACGGCCGCAACTCATCGGCTCGCAGCACGTTGCGCAGGTCGAGCGCGTGCGAGGTCGGCGGCACGTCCGTGGTGTCCAGACGCCGCACCACCTCGACGTGCTCGAGGATCGTGGACAGCTGGCCGGCAAAGCGCTCGGACTCCTCGGGGCTCAGCTCGAGGCGCGCGAGCCGGGCTACGTGGGCCACTTGTTCGGCCGACAGCTCCCCTGCCATGTCAGGCGGCCATGGGCTCAGGGGAGCGGACGATCATGGCCGTATGCTACCCAGGGCGGCGGGACACCTCGCCCAGCACGACAGCGCCGCTGGCGCAAGGAGCCGACCGATGTCGAAGCACGCCTTCTTGAGCCCGGAATGGATCGATGCCGCACGTGCCGTCCAGCAGGAGCACGACGGCGCCGCAGCCGACCCGGCGTCCACCGTCCGGATGAACCTCGTCGTCGAGGAGGTGCCCTTCGGCGAACCGACGCTCGAGGCGCACCTCGACACCTCGAGAGGGACGATCGATCTCGATCTCGGCCACCTCGACAAGGCGGACGTCAAGGTCAGCCTCGACTACCCGACGGCCAAGGCGATCCTCATCGACGGGGACGGGCAGGTAGCGATGCAGGCCTTCATGGCGGGCAGAATCCGGGTCGAAGGCGACATGGCCAAGCTCCTGACGTTCCAGGCGACGCCCGCGAGCGGCGAGGCGCTGGCCGCGGCCGAGCGGATCCGCTCGATCACCGCGTAGCTCTCAGCCGAGCAGGCTCGGCATCGACTTGGCGAGCTCCTCGATCGTCCAGCGCCCGTTCTTCTCGAGCGTGCCGCCGAGCGTCCACGGCTCGAACACCTGGACCTTTCCTCCCTGGGCCTGGAAGACCCGCCCCGTCACGTCGCACTCGCTCGACGCGAGGTACGCGACGAGGGGTGACACGTTCGCCGGGTCCCACGTGTCGAAGGTGTTGGGATCGTCCGGAGCCTCGAGGAACTTCGCGAGGCCCGGGCTCGTCTCGGTCATCCGGGTCCTCGCCGATGGTGAGATGGCGTTCACCCGAACGCCGTAGCGGGCGAGCTCCTGCGCGCAGATGATCGTGAACGCGGCGATGCCGGCCTTGGCGGTGCCGTAGTGCGACTGGCCGGGATTGCCGACGAGGCCCGAGGTCGACACCGTGTTCACCACCGCCGCCTGGACCGCATCGCCGGCCTTCGCCCGCTGCCGCCAGTAGGCGGCGGCGAAGCGGGTCGGTACGAAGTGCCCCTTCAGGTCGACCTGCATGATGACATCCCAGTCCTGCTCCGTCATGTTGACGAGCGCCCGGTCGCGGAGGATCCCGGCGTTGTTGACGAGAACGTGCAGATCGCCGAACGCATCGAGCGCCTCCGCGATCAGCTTCTCGCCGGTGGCCCACTCGGCGACGTCGAGCGTGCTCGCGACCGCCGTTCCGCCGGCCGCGCGGATCTCGTCGACGACGTCCGCGGCCAGGTTGCGATCGTCGCCCGTGCCGTCGACCCCTGCGCCCCGGTCGTTCACGACGACCCGCGCTCCCTCGGCGGCGAACAGGAGCGCGTGGGCGCGCCCGAGGCCGCGACCTGCTCCGGTGATGATCGCGACCCTGCCGTCAAGTTCACCCATCAGCGAGGCCTTCCCACGAGCGCGATTCCGAGTCGGTGCCCGGACAGCCGGGCGCGACGTTGCCAGCAGCGAGGCTCGGGGTCAATTCCGACGGCGCTCCGGGCTGCCGGGAGCGTCCCGCTGGGCAGCTCAGGCCGCTCAGGCCACGTAGAGCGTGATCTGGGTCCCGGGAGCGACCTCGGCGCCGGGCAACGGGTCGGTGGTCGTCGCGTACGTCGCGTTCGGCGGACCGATCTGTTCGGTGACGTTGAGCTGCGCCTGCTGAAGCGTCGCGAGCGCGCTGGCGATCGGCAGGCCCTTCACCGACGGGACGGAGACGAGCCGCGGACCCTTCGAAACGACGACGCGGATCGATGTCCCGACGGCGATGCCCGGGGTCCCGGCCGCCGGGGACGTCGCGATGACGTCGCCTGCCGGGATGCTCGTCGAATAGCTCAGCTGCTCGGTCGGTACGAGCCGGAGCGCCACGATGCTGGAGCGCACCGAGGACCAGCCAGAGCCGTCGAGACCGCTCGGAATGGTCCGTGGCGCCGGGCCCTTCGACACGACGAGGCCGACTGGGCTGCCGAATGCTGCGATGCCCGACGAGGGGCTGGAGGAGATGACGGTCCCGGCGGCGACGGACTCGCTGTACAGCTCCGAAACCCGTGCCTCGAGGTGGCGCGCGGCGAGCAGCGCCGTGGCCGACGCCTGGGTCTTGCCGGCCACGATCGGCACGGGCACGGGCGCCCGCCCCCTTGACACGACGACACCGACGACGGTGCCGGAGCGCTCGCGCTTGCCCGCCCGCAGCGACTCGCTCACGACGGCTCCGCTCGCGACCGTCGGCGAGTACTCGCTCGAGAGGACCTCGAGTTGCAGGCCGGCACGCGCCACGTCGCTGCGGGCCTTCGAGAGCTGCAGGCCGTGCAGCTCGGGAACGCTATGGCCGTAGACGACGAAGCGCACGGCAGCTACGGCCCCGCCCGCGACGAGCACGGCGAGGACGAGGAGCGCGAGCAGCCAACGACGCCAGGACCGGCGACGGGACCGGCTCCGACGCGGATCGACGAGCGCTTCGGCTCGCTCGCGCTCGGGGTAGCTGTCGATCCCCGTCCCGATGCCGGCGTGCAGCTCCGTCGGTGAGCCACGAGCAGCGCCACCGTCGTTGTCGCCGTCGTAGAACACGGGCCTCGCCGGGACCGTCCCATCGGGCACCTCGGGCGCACCGCCACCGGACGCGGGAGCCGCTCCGAGGTGCTGCGCCGGCCGAAGTGCGTCGGCGGGCCGGTGGCTGGTCGTGACGCTCCTCGCCATCGGGATCGGGCGAGGGCTCGGCAGCTGGCGCGCGAGCAGGTCCAGGTTGTCGGCCAGCTCCTCGGCATTCAGCCGGGCGAGCGGCTCCGATATCGCGGCCTGGGCGAGTATCGGGGCGAGCGGGCCGAGCTCCGGCACCATCGGGAGCTGGGCTCCGACGCGAGCCATCAAGGTGGCGATCGTCGTGTCCGCGGAGAACGGCACGCGGCCGACGACGGCCTCGTACAGGACGAGGGCCAGCGAGTACACGTCCGAGCGGTCGTCGAGGGGCCGGCCTTGGGCCTGCTCGGGGGACGAGTACCGAGCGGTCCCGAGCACCGCGCCCGATGGCTCGGTCCACGCTGCCTCCGCGAGTGCCCTCGCCAGCCCGAAGTCCGCCACCCGCAGGCCGCCGTCCTCGTCGAACAGCAGGTTTCCCGGCTTCACGTCCCGATGGACGAATCCGCGTCGGTGCGCGTAGGCGAGACCGCGCGCGGCCTGGGCCCCGACGGCGGCGGCCTGCGCCGGATCGAGCCTGCTCCCGGAGTCGAGGAGGCCTTGGAGGCTCCCCCCGCCTAGGAACTCGAGGACGAGGAACGGACCGTCGTGCTCGTCGCCCCAGTCGAAGACCTTGAGCACGTTCGGATGGTTGAGCGCCGCCACTGCCTGGGCCTCGGCACGCAGCCGACGTAGGAAGCGCTCGTCGCTCGCCAACCCCGGATGGAGGAGCTTCACGGCCACCTGACGGCCGAGTCGAGTGTCGAACGCCGCGTAGACGTGCGCGGATGTGCCGGTGCCCAGCCCGGCGTCGAGTCGGTAGCGGCCGGCGAGGACGCGTCCGAGCTGCTCGGTGATGGTCGTCATCGCTGCTCCCTCGGGTACGCGTACATGTTGCCAGAGATGACAACGTGACAGGTGATGGTCGTGTGAAATCCCCGGTCGCGGACCTGCGATGTCCTTCGCCGGGGCGAGCGGCGAGGATCAGTCGAGCTCGCCGGTGTCCAAGAGCCGGACGAACGCCGCCTCGTCGAGCACCGGGACGCCCGCGGACTCGGCCTTCTTGAGCTTGGAGTCACCGGGCGTCGCGCCGACGACGAGAGCATAGGTACGTGCCGACACCGAGCCCGGGGACTTGCCGCCGCGGGCCAGGATGGCCGCCTCGGCCTCCTCGCGGGTGAATGCGTCCAGTGTCCCGGTGACGACGACGGAGCGGCCGGCGAGGGTCTGGCGCAGCCGCTCACCACCCGCCCGCGGCCGGTCCGAGCTGAAGCGCACGCCCGCCTGTCGCAGCCGCTCCACGACGGCGTCGTTCTGCGCGAGCGAGAAGAACGCGACGAGACTCGCGGCGATCGTGGGCCCGACGCCCTCGACGGCGGCCAGCTCCGCCTCACCGGCTTGGCGCAAAGCGTCGAGGTCGCCGAGGTCGCCAGCGAGCAGCGAGGCAACAGTCGGGCCGACATGCCTGATGGACAGGGCCACGAGCAGGCGTGCGAGCCCCTGGCCCTTCGAGGCCTCGATCGCGCCGAGCAGGTTGGCCACGGAGAGCTCACCGAAGCCCTCGAGGTCCACGAGGTCGCTCGCGGCGAGCGCGTACAGGTCCGCCACGTCTACAAGCAGGCCGCGCTCGACGAGCTGAGCGACACGCTGCTCGCCGAGCCCTTCGATGTCCATCGCCGATCGTGAGCCGAAGTGGGCGATCCGCTGGACCCGCTGGGCGGGGCACTCGAGATTGACGCAGTAGGTGTCGCTCTCGCCCTCCAGGCGGACAAGCGGTTCTCCGCACGCCGGGCACGTCGTCGGGAACTCCCACGGAGCGCTCCCCCGCGGCCGGGCCGCTAGCACGGGGCCCAACACCTCCGGGATCACGTCGCCTGCCTTGCGGACGATGACAGTGTCGCCGGGCCGCACGTCCTTCGCCCGCACCTGGTCCTCGTTGTGGAGCGTCGCGAGGCTCACCGTCGATCCGGCCACGACGACCGGAGCGAGCTTGGCGAAGGGCGTCGCACGCCCGGTCCGTCCGATCGAGACGAGGATCTCCTCGAGCACGGTCGTTCGCTCCTCTGGTGGGAACTTGTAGGCGATCGCCCAGCGCGGCGCCCGGGAGGTCGAGCCCAGGGCACGTTGCAGGTCGAGGTCGTCGACCTTGACGACGGCCCCGTCGACTTCGTAGTCGAGGTCGTGGCGACGCCCCTCGAGCGACCGGCAGAACGCGAATGCCTCGTCGAGGTCGGCGGCGACGACGATCTCGGGATTGACCGGCAACCCGGCCCGCGAGATGAGCGCCAGGCAGTCGCCCTGACTGTGCAGCGCGCTCCCGGCAGGCCCGGCCGCTCCACCGTCCACTTCGCCGATCTGGTAGCCCCAGAAGCTGAGTGGCCTGCTCGCCGTGACCGCGGGGTCCTTCTGCCGGAGAGAGCCGGCGGCCGAGTTGCGAGGGTTGGCAAAGAGCCGCTCGCCCGCCTCGGCGCGGCGGCGGTTGAGCTCCTCGAAGTCCGCCGCGGCCATGTACACCTCGCCGCGCACCTCGAGCACGTCGGGCACCTCCCCGTCACCGAGGTCCAGCACGGCCGGGATCGACCGGATTGTCCGGACGTTGGCCGTCACGTCCTCGCCCGTCGTCCCGTCGCCACGCGTCGCCGCCTGGACGAGGTGGCCGCTCTCGTAGCGCAGCGACAGCGCCAGCCCGTCGATCTTCGGCTCGCAGACGAGTTGTACCGGCCTCGACCGCACCTCGGTCGCAGGAGCGACGTCCTCGCCGCCCTGGATCGCCGCGTCGTCCCGAGCGCCGGGCTCCCCATTCTGGACGGCACCAAGCAGGCGCTGGAGACGCTGTCCCCACGCGTAGAGCTCGTCGAGCGAGAACGCGTTGTCGAGGCTCATCATCGCTACCGCGTGGCGGACCGGGGCGAATCTCGGGGCAGGGGCGGCTCCGACCCGCGCGGTGGGCGACTCGTCGGCCGCGAGCTCGGGGTTCTCCTGCTCGAGCCGACGCAGCTCCACGACGAGCGCGTCGTACTCCGCGTCGGCGATCTCCGGCTCGTCCTCCTGGAAATAGCGCTCGGCGTGATAGGTGATCAGGCGGCGGAGCTCGTCGGCCCTCGCCGTCTCGTCCGGAGCCGTCACCGTCGTGAGGCGGGCGCGCCGGCGGCCTCGGCGGTCAGCTCGCCACCCCTGAGCCGACGACCTCGTCGCCGACGTAGCAGGCGACGAGCTGGCCGGGTGCCACGCGCCGGTGGCGCTCGACATAACGGACTCCGGTGGCCGTCGTCACGGCAGGCCGTGGCCGACCGTGGGCGCTGACCTGCACCGCGCAAGAAGAGCCCACCGCGAGCTCGTCACCGACCCAGGTGCGGCTCGCCAGCTCGACCTCCTCGACGAGCAAGTCCTCGTCGTCGCCGACGAGGACGGTGCGGGACGCGACGTCGACGGCGAGCGCGAAACGGCGGCGGGCGCCACCCGACGGCATGCCGCGGCGCTGCCCGACTGTCACGAGCTCTATCGCGTCGACCTCCCCGAGGAGCCGACCGGTGGCCGCCTCGACGACCGCGCCCGGGTGGAGCTCCATCCGCTCGCCGAGAAAGGCACTGCGCCCGGCGCCATAGCCGCCACCCGGCCGCCGTGCAGGTACGAAGCACACGTCCTGGCTGTCCGGCTTGCTCGCCGTGGCGAGACCCAGATCGCCAGCGAGGGCTCGCACGTCGGGCTTCGTGAGCTCGCCGACAGGGAGAAGGACTCGTCGGAGCTCGGAAGCGGTCAGGACGGACAGCACGTAGGACTGGTCCTTGGCGCGGTCGGTGCCGCGCTCGAGGCGGACGCGGTGGCCGCTAGTGGCGCCGACGACCCGCGCGTGGTGACCCGTAGCGAGGGCGTCGAAGCCGAGCCGCTCGGCACGGTCCAGCAGGGCGCGGAACTTGAGGTGCCGGTTGCACTCGACGCACGGGTTGGGCGTGCGTCCCGCGGCGTGGTCGGCGACGTACGGCTCTACGACGGTCTCGGCGAACTCCTCGGTGAAGTTGAACACGTGGTGGTCGACGCCGAGCTGGTCGGCGACCCGGCGCGCGTCCCGCACGTCCGCCGCCGAGCAGCACCCCGAGTCGGAGGCGCCCCCCCAGAGCTTCATCGTCGCGCCGACGACCTCGTGTCCCTGCTCGAGCAGCAGCGCGGCGGCGACCGACGAGTCGACACCTCCGGACATCGCCACGAGGACCTGCATGGTCCCAGTCTGCCAGAGGCCTCAGCCGGAGCCTGCCGTCGCCCGGCGGAGGTGCGTGACCGCTCGCGTCACGACGTCGAGCGCCTGGTCCACCTCGTCGGCAGTCGTCGTCGCTCCGAGCGAGAACCGGACCGCCTCGCGCGCGGCGTGTTCGTCCCAGCCCATCGCGAGCAGCACATGGCTCGGCTCGCGTGCACCGCTCGCGCACGCCGAGCCGGTGGACCCAGCGACGCCCTCCCGGTCGGCGAGAAGGAGCACCTCCTCGGCGGAGACGCCGGGAAAGCGCAGATGACAGCTCCCCGCGACACGCAGCTCGCGAGACGACGGCTCGATCGCCCCTACCGAGGCGACGAGACCGTCGGCCAACCGGTCGCGCAGCGCCGCGACGCGCTCGACCGTCGCGGCTCGCTCGCTCACGGCGAGGCGCGCGGCGGTCGCCATCGCCACGGCTCCGGCGACGTTCTGCGTCCCGGGGCGCAGCTCGCGCTCTTGACCGCCGCCGTGGAGGACCGGCCTCAAGATCGGTGCCGCCCGCTCCCGCACGACGAGCGCCCCGACGCCCTTCGGCCCGCCGAACTTGTGGGCCGAGACGGAGACGAGGTCACAGCCCTCGGCGAGCAGCGCGACGTCGAGCCATGCCAGGGCCTGGACGGCGTCAGTGTGGACGAGCGCGTCGGGCGCGTGCTGTGACGCCGTCCGGATCACGCCGGCGACTGGCTCGATCACGCCGGTCTCGCTGTTGACGAGCATGACCGAGACGAGCGTCACCGGCCTGCCGCGCTCAGCCGCGTCCTCGCACAGCGCGGCGAGGGCCGCAAGGTCGATCGTGCCGTCGGCGGCGACGGGCCCGAGGTGCGCCCCGACGACGCGCGCCGGCGCGAGCACCGCACGGTGCTCGACGGCGCTCACGAGCACGGTGCCGGGGCGCCCCGCGACCGTCCCGAGCACGGCAAGGTTGTCGGCCTCTGTCCCGCCCGAGGTGAAGACGACTTCGCTCTCTTCGCAGCCGAGGACGTCCGCTAGCTCTTCGCGTGCGCCGTCGAGCGCGCGACGGGCCGCTCGGGAGGTGGCGTGCGCGCCGGACGGGTTCCCGAAGCGGGCAGTGAGGAACGGGAGCATGGCCTCGACCGCTTCCGGTCGCATCGGCGTCGTCGCGGCGTGGTCGAGGTAGGCCATCCGCTCGTGCGAAACCGCTCCGTCCACGGGCGTCATCTCAGGTGAGCGTGTCATGTCAGGTAGCAGTCGATGCCGCCGGACCCACGGTTGACGTCGAGCCAGGTCGGGAGGTCGGTGCCCTGCGTCAAGGTCGCGACCGTCGGCGCCGTGTTGCCGGCAGCGACGAAAGACACTCCGGGAGATCGGTGGTGCAGCTCGGAGGTGAAGAATGCCGCCGTCACCTTCGACACCACGGCGAACGCGGCCGCGTCCTGGCCCTCGTAGGGCGTCAGGTGGTCGGCGGCCCGGATCGCGAGGAACCACCGGTCGCTCTGTCCGATCGCCGAGTAGAGGTCGACCGACTGCTGGGGCGTATTGCACTGGTCGGTGGCGCTCTGCACCGCGAGCAACGCGGGGCTCCCGGCAGCGGAGCCGTAGGGGTCGCCTCCGTGCGCCTGTCCCGAGAGGAGAGCGACAGCACGGTAGCCAAGGCCGGCCGACAGCGAACGGTAGGTCGTGGTCGCAGAGGCCCCCGGCGCCGTGCCCTCGTCGTACGCGAGCATGCCGACCGTCGTCGCACCGTCCGACTGGCCCGCCAGGCCCAGGTCGGTTGTAGCGACCATTCCGCGCAGGAGCGGGCAGCCGGTGCCGGTGCCCGCGGAGTCCGCGAGCACCCTTCGGGTGACGAAGGTCAGGTCGGCGGGCTGGTTGGCGATGTCGGCCTCGTCGGCGAAGCTTCCGCCGATCGACGCGACCGCGGCCTGGCTCGCGTCCGGGAAGAGCGGCGCGACGACCACGAACCCCGCCCGGACCCAGCTGTCGAGGAGCGCCGAGTAGCTGGCCGGGTCGATGCCGTAGCCCTGGGCGAAGAAGATCGTCGGGTACGGCCCGTACCTGCTTGCCGGCGCAGGCTGTGCTGTCGATGTGCCGGCCTCACCCGAGGGGCTCGACACCGTCGGATAGTAGATCTGGGTGACGAGCCGCCTGCCCCGCGTCGACGCCTCGGTCACGTAGTTCTTCGTCGCCCGGGAGCCGTCGACGAAGGTGCACGTCGCGACCGCCGCCGACAGCACCACGGGTTGTGTGGTCGTTGTCACCGAGTCGTAACGCGACGACCCCGGGTGGCGAACCTTGTAGCCGACGAGCAACGCCGCGAAGAGCACGACCGCCACGATCACGATCCGACCGGGTCGCGCTCGGCGCGACGGAGCCGGGCGGCGTGGTCTCTGGGTAGGTGATGGGCTAGGGCGGGACGGGACGGCCGCGCCTCGCCGGGTCGGGCTCACGAGGCTCGAGGGTACTGGAGCGCCCGTGGTGGCTTTTCGCGGCTCGTCGCCCGGCGCAACCCTTTGCGCGGACGGCGTGGGCTCACGGTAGGTAGCAGGCGGCCACGGCGAACTCGAGCTTCGGGAGCGGTGGCGCGATCGCCCCGGTGGACAGCGCCGCGACGGCCGGTGCGCTGTTCCCGTAGGCAATGAAGCCGGCAGCCGGGACCTTGCCGCGCAGCTCGAGCAGGAAGAAGCGCTCGGTCACGCGGGCGACCGCGGCGAAGGCTGCCGGGTCCTTGCCATCGTAGGGCGGAAGATGGTTGGCGTGCTCGATGTCGAGGAACCACTTGTCCGACTGGCCGATCGCGTCGTACAGCTGGGTCGACTCCTGAGGTGGATTGCATTGGTCGGTGGAGCTCTGGACGACGAGCAGCGCGGGATCGCCCGCCGCCGCGCCGTAGGTGTTGCCGTCGACCTCGCTCCCGGACATCACCGCAGCCGCCCGGATATGCAGCCCCGCGTCCATCGAGGCGTAGCCGGGGGCGCGGTCGTACGCGAGCATTGCGACGGTCTCGCCCCCGTCGGACTGCCCGGCGATGCCGATCTCTGCGGGGTCGATCAAGCCGCGCACGACCCGGCACGACGCGACGGCCGTCCGGGTCGCGGCGACGGACTGACGGATGACGAACGCCATGTCCGCCGGTTGATTGACGACGTCGTCCTCCGCGTTGCCCGTGCGCGCCGCGGCGACAGCCGCCGGATTGGTGTCCGGGAACGTGGGAGCCACGACGACGAACCCGGCCCGGACCCATGCGTCGAGCAGCGCCGCGTAGGTGTCCGGCGTCACGGCGAAGCCCGGCGCGAAGAAAATCGTCGGGTAGGGGCCGCCCCGGTAGGCGGCCGGGGCCCCGGCGATCTCGCCGGAGCCGGCTACCCGCGCCGGGTAACGGATCTCCGTGAGCAGCGTGCGGCCCGGAAGCGTCGCGCCGGTCGCGTAGTCGTAGGTCGTGCGCAGCGGATCGCGATAGGTGCAGTGCGCCAAACCGACTGCGTTGTGGACGACGAGCTTCGCCCGGCGATCGGCCGCGGTTCGCTCCGCGCCGGACACTCGATGGCCGCCCGCGCCGGACGTCAGCGCGACCGTGGCAGAGATCGCCAGCACCGCTAGCAGGAGGACCGGTACGGTGCCGAGTCGGCGAGTGCGAGCCATGGGCGATCACGGTACCGGAGCCGCGCCCGGCCACCTCGGCGCGAGGCGCGCCATCTCACCTCGGCGCGAGGCGCGCCATCTCACGTGGCGCGAGGCGCGCCATCTCACCTGGCGCGGGGCGCGCGCGTGTCACCTGTCACTAGCCAGCCCGTTTCACCTCGGCTGCCAGATCATCACGACAAGCGCCGCCACGAACAGCAGCGAGGTCGTGGCCACGGCGCGCTCAGCCCGGCGGGCTGCAGCCGCCAGCGAAGCTCGAGCCTTCGCGCCGCGCTCGGGCGCTGCAAGGTAACCCTGTATCTCGCGCTCCGCAGGCCACGCGACGGCCGATGCGACCGCGGTGGCCGCCGTCCAGATGGCGAGCCCGATCCAGGGCCACGCAGCTGAGACGTCCCGCCCGTGGCCGAGTGCCAGTAGCGCACCGCCGAGCAGGGGGACGAGCAGGATGGCGCGCTCGCCCCAGTTGCGCCCAGGCGTGAAGTACCGCACCACGCCTGGGTTCGAGAAGGGCTCAGGCGAGCGCCGCGCCGCGGCGGCGTAGGCGCCCGTGCTTCCGAGCGCGCCAAACCCGACCGCTGCCGCAAGGACGTGGAGCGCCACGACCGTGTCATACAGCGGGCCGGTCACCGACCGTCACCAACGCACTCCCGACAAGGACTAGCGTTCTGGGCAATGCGAGTGTTCGGATAGCACGGGACCCGGTTGAGGTGAACCAGCTTCGCCTGGATCCTCTCTCTGGCCGCTGGGTCGCCGTGGCGACCCAGCGGTTGAAGCGCGGCTCGATCTTCGTGCCACGACAGCCCGTGCCACTGGAGCAGACGAGCCCCTGCCCGTTCTGTCCCGGCAACGAAGACGCCACTCCCCCCGCGCTCGAGACCTACGGCTCCGAGGGAAATTGGCTCGTGCGGGTCGTGACGAACCGCTACCCGGCCTTCGAGGGCAGCCAGCCCTTCGTCGTCGACCACCGGGGCCCGGTGTTCACCGAGGCGCCGGCGAGCGGCATCCACGAGGTCCTCGTCTTCTCGCCCGATCACAGCCTCTCGTGGGCTTCGTTCGACGACCGCCAGTGCGACCTCGTCATGTCGGCGATCCGCGACCGAGTCGAGGAGCACCAGAGCACCCCCGGGCTGCGCTACAGCCAGGTGATCGTCAACTCCGGCCGGGAGGCGGGCGCCTCCTTGGAGCACCCGCACGGGCAGCTGCTCGGAATTCCGTTCGTGCCGCGCGAGCTCGTCGACGAGCAGGGAAGCTTCAGCCGCTTCGCCGGCGGCTGCCTGCTGTGCACTGCCGCGGAAGCCGAGGAGCGGGTCGGCTACCGCATCGTGCAGGCGACCGACCAGGCGGTGACGTTCGCGCCGTACTGGAGCGGCTCGCCCTACGAGCTCCTCGTCGTGCCGCGCGCCCATGAGGCCCACCTGCACCGCAGCACCCCGCAAGACCTCGCCGGCGTCGGGGTCGCAGTGCGCGGCGCTCTCCAGGCGCTGCGCACCCATCTCGGCGACATCGCCTACAACGTCGTGTTCCACGCCGCTCCCTACCGGGCGAGCTCGCCCTACCACTGGCATGTCCACGTGCTGCCGAAGCTCACGACCCGCGCCGGCTTCGAGCTCGGCACCGGCGTCTACATCAACGTGGTCGCGCCCGAGCAGGCCGCGGAGGATCTGCGTGGGGCGCTCCGCCTCGTGCCGGGTCACGCGTCGGCGGACGTCGCCTCGTAGCGCTGCTCCCGGGCGAGCTCGAAGCCGGAGAGAATCAGCTCGGTCATCGCGGGGTCCCGAGGTAGCAGTCGCCGCACTCCGTCGGTGGTGACGTATCCCTCCAGGAAGGCCGCTTGATTGCGGCGCTCCCAGGCAGCAGCGAGACGTCCCGCTGTGTCCGCCTCGGACTCGGGCCGCTGGGCGAGCGCCTCTCCGGCGACGCGCCGGATAGCGAAGCACATGTCGGCGAGGTCCTCGAGAGGCGAGCCGCGACGCCCGGGCAACGAGCCGTCGGCACGGGCGACGGCGTACAGCGGGTCGTCGCTGAAACCGGCGACGAGCCAGCCGGTCTCGGACCGCATCACGCGGCGAAGGTGGTAGTCGCCGTGCAGGCGGATCGTGCGGCCGGCCGCCGGCGCGTTAATCGCGGCGAGGCGGCTCGCGAGCTGCCCCATGGCCTCGCCGGAGCCGGCGGTCACCGCAGCCTCGGCATCCGCGAACGTGGACGGTCCCGCCGGCCGGTCACCGAAGGCCGCGGCGAGCGCGAGATGGAGCCGCGCCGTCGTGCCGCCAAGTCGACGCATCTCGGACGCGAGATCGCCACCGGCGGACGCGCACTCGGCGTCCGGGTCGTCGACGCCAGGCCCGTCGCCCTCGTGCCCGGGTCCTTCTCCCGATCGCTCGTCACCCTCCGAGGCGTGCGCCAGCAGGTCTCGGAGGGACGTCAGCGCGAGCAGGCGCCCCTCGAGAGCGCTCGGGAGGAACTCGCGCACGAGCGCGAGGTCGTAGCCGTCCTCCCGCCAGTGCGCCACGGGAGCGAGCAGGGCATTGAAGCCGACAGCGTCCAGGCGCAGCACGACCTCCACCTCTGGCCTCGCTCCGTGCTCGAGGAGCCGGTAGCACTTCATGAACAGCCGCTCGTCGAACACGAGGGACGCGTGGGAGACGAGCGTCGACACACGCCGCACACGCGACGCGCGCTCGCTCCCACCGGTGACGTGGGCGAGCAGCTCGATGTCGAGCTCGTCGTCCGCGATGGCGTCGTAGGCGAGCACCGAGCCCTCGTCGTCGGCCCACGGGCCGAGCAGCGCCGATTCACGGCCTCGCAGGACGCCCGCGACCTCCGCGGGGGTGCGCCAGCCGACGAGGAGCTGGAAGCGGTGCTCGCCACGGCCGAGCAGCAGGCGCGCGAGGCCGGGGCGGGCGCTGCGCAGGACGTCGATCGAGATGAGCTCCAGTGGTCCGGGTGGCGCCGACTCGATGGCGGTCTGATACCACACCTGGCGCTCGAGGTAGGAGAAGGCCAGGGGCGCGAGCTCGACCGGGTTGCTCGCCACGGTCACCGACGCTCCTCGAGCTCGAGCCAGTAGAACCCGTGCGGGCCCAGCGTCACGTGGTACGAATCCGGCCCGACGGGCGGGAACAGCGCCCTGCCGATGAGCTCCACTGGCACCGCTCCCTCCCAACGCGCCAGGCTCAGCTCGGCGGCCTGGGCGAACCGGCTGAGATTGTTCACGCAGAGCACCGTCAGCTCGCTCCCTGGCTTAGCGCCCGGGCCGGTGCGCACATAGGCGAGCACCGAGGGGTTGTCCGCCGGCAGCACCTCTATGCCACCGGTCGCGAAGATCGGGTGCTGGCGCCGCACGCTGAGCATCCTCTGGAGCCAGTGCAGGAACGACGAAGGGTCACGCGTGCCCGCCTCCACGTTCACCGCCTGGTAGCCGTAGACCGGGTCCATGAGCGGCGGCAGGAACAGCTGCGCGAAGTCCGCGCGGGAGAACCCGCCGTTGCGGTCGGGGGTCCATTGCATCGGGGTCCTCACCCCGTCTCGGTCGCCCAGGTAGATGTTGTCGCCCATGAGCAGCTCGTCGCCGTAGTAGAGGATCGGGCTGCCGGGAAGGGACAGGAGCATGGCATGCAGCAGCTCGGCGACGCCGCGGTCGTTGTCCACGAGCGGAGCGAGACGGCGACGGATGCCGAGGTTGCGGCGCATGCGCGGATCGTGGGCATACTCCGCGTACATGTAGTCCCGCTCCTCGTCGGTCACCATCTCGAGCGTGAGCTCGTCGTGGTTGCGCAAGAAGATGCCCCACTGGCAGCCGTCCGGGATCGCCGGGGTCTGGGCGAGGATCTCCGTGATCGGGAAGCGCTGCTCGCGTCGTACCGCCATGAACATGCGGGGCATGAGCGGGAAGTGGAAGCACATGTGGCACTCGTCGCCGTCGCCGAAGTAGTCGACCACGTCGGCCGGCCACTGGTTCACCTCGGCGAGCAGCATCCGATTCGGGTAGTCGCGGTCGATCTCCTTGCGCATTCGCTGCAAGAACGCATGCGTCTCCGGCATGTTCTCGCCGTTGGACCCGTCGCGCTGGTACAGGTAGGCGGCTGCGTCGAGGCGGAAGCCGTCGAGGCCGATGTCGAGCCAGAAGCGCGCGACCGAGAGGATGGCCTCGCGCACGTCCGGGTTCTCGTAGTTGAGGTCGGGCTGGTGGTGGAAGAAGCGGTGCCAGTAGTACTGCTGACGGACCGGGTCCCACGTCCAGTTCGAAGGCTCGGCGTCGCAGAAGATCACCCGGACGTCGGACCACCGCTGGTCGTCGTCGCCCCAGACGTACCAGTCCGCCTTCGGGTTGTCCCGGGACGAGCGAGACTCGACGAACCACGGGTGCTGGTCGCTCGTGTGGTTGATCACGAGGTCCGCGATGACCCGGATGCCGCGCCGATGGGCCTCCTCGACGAGCTGCTTCACGTCCTCGACAGAGCCGCAGTCGGACGCGACGCTCAAGTAGTCCGCGACGTCGTAGCCCCCGTCGCGAAGCGGTGACGGGAAGTACGGCAGAAGCCACAGGCAGTCCACACCGAGCCATGCGAGGTAGTCGAGCTTCTCCACGATGCCCTGGATGTCCCCGACGCCGTCGCCGTTCGAGTCGTAGAAGCCGCGCGGGACGAGCTCGTAGAACACGGCGGTCTCGTACCACCTCGGATCGTCCTCGAGCTCCCGCCAGCCCTGATGGCGCTGGACCGGCTCGCTCGGCTCCGAAGCGCTCTCCGTGACGGCGCGCTGAGCGGACGTCACGCGCCAGCGTCCGGGCCGGCCGCGACGCGCGTGATGTCCACGCCGATCGCCCGTAGTTTGCCGACGAAGTCCTCGTAGCCGCGTTCGATGTGCTCGGTGCCGCTCACCGTCGTCATCCCGTCGGCGGCGAGGCCGGCGAGCACGAGCGCAGCGCCCGCCCGGATGTCCGGGGCGCGAACCGGCGCGCCGGAGAGGCGTTCGACGCCGCGCACGACGGCGTGGTGTCCCTCGGTCCTGACATCCGCGCCCATCCGTCGCAGCTCGTCGACGTAGCGGAAGCGTCCGGCGAAGAGGTTCTCGCTCACGATCGCCACCCCGGTGGAGACCGACAGCATGGTCACGAGCAGCGGCTTGTAATCCGTCGCCACCCCGGGGTAGGGCAAGGTCGCGACGTCGACGGGAGCCAGACGCCCTTCGAAGCGTGCACGCACGCCTCGCCCCGTCGCCTCGAGCTCCATGCCCATCAGGGTCAGCTTCTCGAGAAGCATGTCCATGTGATCGTCACGAGCTCCGAGCACGTGGACGTCCCCCCCAGCGAGCCCAACGGCGGCGAAGAACGTCGCCGCCTCCACGCGATCTGCGACGGTGACGTGCGTGGCGGGGTGCAGCTCGTCGACGCCCTCGACCTCGATGCGGGACGTGCCGGCCCCGGAGATCCGCGCACCCATGGCGCTGAGCAGTGCCGCGAGGTCCTGGACCTCAGGCTCGCACGCGGCGTTCTCGATGACCGTCGTGCCCTTGGCCAGCGTCGCCGCCATGAGCACGTTGTCGGTCGTCGTATGGCTCGGGTATTCGAGGACGACGCGAGCCCCGGTCAGGCGGTCGCACCGCCCCTCGACATAGCCGTGCTCGGTGGTGAACTCGACCCCGAGCGCGCCGAGCGCTCGCAGGTGCATGTCGATCGGCCGGCTCCCGAAATCGTCCCCGCCGGGCAGCGAGACGCTCGCTGCACCGTGGCGGGCGAGGAGTGGCCCGAGCACGACGAACGAGGCGCGCATCTTCTCCACCAGCTCGTACGGCGCGACCGGTGTGCATCGCTCGGGGACGTTGATCAACAGCGCGGGCGCCCGCTCCGGCGTCTCGGACCCGGCTTGGCGCTCCACCGAGGCCCCGATGGCGCTGAGCACCTCCGACATGATCACGACGTCGGAGATGGCGGGGACGTTCTCCAACCGCGACGTTCCCTTCGTGAGCAGGCACGCCGCCATCAGCTTGAGCGCTGAGTTCTTCGCTCCCTGGACGCGGACCTCTCCTGACAAGGGACCTGAGGAGCGAACGACGAACCGGTCCACGGCCAGACCCTACCGCTGCATCGACGGTCCGGGGTCTGTCACGCTCGATCGGCCGTCCCGGGACAACTAGGGTTGGCTGCGTGGCAGGAGAGCGTCAGGCACCCGATCGCAACTTGGCCATGGAGCTGGTGCGGGTCACCGAAGCCGCAGCGATCGCCGCGAGCCGCTGGATGGGGCGCGGCGACAAGAACGGTGCCGACGGGGCAGCGGTCGACGCCATGCGCCACGTGCTCCAGACGGTCTCGATGGACGGCCTGGTCGTCATCGGGGAGGGCGAGAAGGACGAAGCCCCGATGCTGTTCAACGGCGAGCGGATCGGCGACGGCAGCCCCCCCGAGGTCGACATCGCCGTCGACCCGATCGACGGGACGCGCCCTACCGCGCTCGGCCGAGGCGGCGCGCTTTCGGTCATCGCGCTCGCGGAGCGCGGCGCGATGTTCGACCCTGGCCCGTGCGTGTACATGCGCAAGATCGCGGTCGGACCCGAAGCCGTCGGACGCGTCTCGCTCGATCTCAGCCCTGCCGAGAACCTCCGCGAGATCGCGAAGGCGAAGCGGACCTCGGTCAGCGACCTCACCGCGATCGTGCTCGACCGCCCGCGTCACGACGAGCTGATCCAGCAGATTCGCAGCACCGGGGCGCGCATTCGCCTCATCACCGATGGCGACGTCGCCGGAGCCATCTCGACGGCGTGGAATGACTCCGGCGCGGACGTGCTGTTCGGCATCGGAGGCACTCCCGAGGGTGTCATCGCGGCGGCGGCACTCAAGGCGATGGGCGGCGAGATCATGGGCAAGCTCTGGCCTCGCGGTCCGGAGGAGCGCTCGGCCTGCCTCGCCGCCGGCTACGACCTCGACGCCGTGCTCGGCACGGACGACCTCGTGCGAGGCGACAACTGCTTCTTCGCCGCCACGGGCATCACCGACGGCGAACTACTGCGCGGCGTGCGCTACAACGGCGTGGGCGCGACGACCCAGTCGCTGTTGATGCGCTCCTTCACCGGGACCGTCCGGTTCGTGGAGGCGCGCCACCGCCGGGAGAAGCTGCGCCAGTTCCGGCTCATCGACCTCGACTGACTCCGCCCGGCACTGGTCCTCGTCGCAGCGTTGTGACGAAGGGCCGAGCCGACGGCCGAGTCACTCGTAGCTGTGGAACCCACGACCGGTCTTCTTCCCGAGCCGCCCGGCGTCCACCATCCGGCTCAGCAACGCTGGCACGACGAAGGCGCCGTCCTTGTACTCCTCGTAGAGCACGTCCGCGATCGACTTCAGCGTGTCGAGGCCAATGAAGTCCGCGAGCGTCAGCGGTCCCATCGGGTGGGCGCAGCCGGCTCGCATCGCCAGGTCGATGTCGGCAGCGCTCGCGGCGCCCGACTCGAACATCCGGATCGCGCCGAGCAAGTACGGGACGAGCAGGGTGTTGACGATGAAGCCGGCGCGGTCCTTCGACCGCACGACGTCCTTGGCGAGCACCGTGCGCACGAAGGACTCCGCGCGCTCGAGCGTCGCCTCGTCGGTGTCGAGCGATCGCGTGATCTCGACGAGCGCCATCACGGGCACCGGGTTGAAGAAGTGGAGGCCGAGCACCTGTCCGGGTCGTCCGGTCGCCGCCCCGAGGCGAGCGATCGGGATGGACGAGGTGTTCGACGCAAGAATCGCTGCGCGGTCCTCGACGACGACGTCGAGCGTGGCGAAGACCTGAGCTTTCAGCTCCTCGCGTTCGGCCACCGCTTCGACGACGAGCTGGCAGTCGGCGAAGTCGGCGAGATCGGTCGTGAACCTCAGACGATCTCTTGTCCGTGCGACATCGCGATCGGAGATCTTGCCGGCGCGAAGCGCGCGAGCTAGCGACTGCTCGATGCGCGCACGTCCAAGCTGCAATGCCGCGTCGTCGGCTTCGGCGACCACGACGTCCAGAGCGGCGCGCGCGCATACCTCCGCGATGCCCGAGCCCATCAACCCGCAGCCCACCACGCCGACGCGTTCGATGTCAGCCATCGGCTCGCCGGAACATGAGATGTCGTCCGGCCGGGATCGGGCAGGCACGGCGCACGCCCGGTCGAGGGGTCACTCGCCGACGAAGCGGGCCCGGCCGGGGCCGTCGCGGAGGAACGACGCCATCCCGACCCGCGCGTCCGTGGTGGCGAGCACCTTCTCGAACAGCTCTCGCTCCAGCGTGAGTCCGTCGGCAAGGCTGAGCTCTCCTCCGACGTCGACGGCTCGCTTGGCAAGCCCGTGAGCCGCGACCGCTCCCGCGGCGAGCTCCGAGGCGAGCGCGAGCGCGTCGGTGAGCGCGTCGTCGGCCGCGACGACCCGGTCGACAAGACCGATCCGGAGAGCTTCGTCGGCTCCCACCTGACGTCCCGTGAGCACGAGGTCCTTCGCTCGAGCCGGCCCGACGAGCCGTGCGAGGCGCTGCGTGCCCCCTGCACCGGGGATCAGACCGAGCAAGATCTCGGGCTGGCCGAGTCGTGCGGCGACGGACGCGACCCTCAGGTCGCAGGCCAGTGCGAGCTCCATGCCCCCACCGAGTGCGTAGCCGCTGATCGCGGCGATCGTCGCGCGCGGGAAGGCGGCGATCGTGTCGAACGCGCGCCGGAAGGATGCGAGGAGCTCGACTGCCTGCGAGGGTTCCGCCAGCTCGTTGATGTCCGCGCCGGCGGCGAAGACGCGCTCTCCGCCCCAGACCACGACTGCGCCGGGGAGCTCTTCGCCGAAGGCGTCGAAGGTCGCCGCGAGATCGTCCAGGAGCAAGCGCGAGAGCGCGTTGACCTTCGGCCGGTCGATACGCACGAGAGCGACTCGACCTCGGCGCTCGACTCCTACGAAACCGCTGTGGCCATGACGACCGGTCGACGCGGCTCGCACGCCAAGAGGCTAGACGTCGCGCACCATGACGACGAAGTCACGCCCCTCACGCCACGCCGGGAGGATGACCGACCGGGCGTAGCCGCGCTCGGCGTAGAAGCGCTCGGCGCTGCCGCCGTCGAGCGTGCGGAGCCGGACCCGGGTGCACCCGCGCTCGGCTGCGAGCCGCTCGACGTGGCGAAGCAGGCGGCTCCCGACGCCCTCGCCGCGCGCGCTCTTATCGACGATGAGCCGCTCGCACTCACACGTCGCCCCGCGTGCCTCCCCCGTCGAGACACCGAGGATCCGTCCCTGCTCGCGCGCCACCACCGCCCAAGGCACGTCCGGCTCCCAGCCCGGTCCGTAGGTGTCGCGCGCGTAGCCGGTCCAGGCCTCGGCGGCCCAGGCCGAGACGGCGGGGTCGAGCCGGTCGGCGACCGTCAGCTCGATCTCGCGCCCTCCTCGTCCCACCACTGACCGACCACCGAGTAGCGGGCTCGCGATGACCTGCCACGGCCGGTCCGGGGCGTCCGATTGCTGCTCGAGAAGGTGCACCCGGCCGAAGGTGCAGGTGCGCCGGTAGCGGGCGAGCGTCGCGAGCACGGCTTCCACCTCGGTCCCGCCGACACCGTTCGAGAGGGTGACGTGCGGGACGAACGAGCGCTCCTCGCGTCCGGGCGGAGGCGCGAGCGCTGCGCGGCTCGCTTCGAGGTGGAGTCGGGTGATCGCTCCGTCGTCGTCGGAAACCTCGAGGTAGACAACGGGTCGGCGCGGCGCGAAGGTCGCGACCGGACCGAGCTCTGCGTGGAAAGCTCGCGACGAACGAGCGAGCGCCTCCAGGTCCGCCAGCACACCCGGAAGCTCCTCGTCGCGGACGTTCCTCGGCGCGACGAGCGTGACGTGCGGTGGAACTCGCCATGGAGGACGGTCGCCGAGCGCGCGGCGCAAGCCCTGGACCTCGACCGCCTCGTCGCCCTCGAGCAGCAGCGCGACGAGGAGCCGGTGGCGCTCGGTCACCGCAGGCGCGCCACCGCCCGGGGCGGACAGGCGCGGCGAGCGAAGGCGCTCACGGCGTTACCGATACGCCTGCCGCCTGGAGACGGATCCGCGCCCGACGCGCGGCGGCTTCGACTGAATCGGGTGCGAGCATCGCCAGCATCACCCCGGTGGGCCGCGCCCCGGAGGCGGGCTCGCCCGCGGTGTCCGTGCCGGTGGAGGTGGAGGTCTGCGCGCCCACCGCGCTCTCGGCCGCCTCGAGTGCCCGGCGCGCACGATCGACGTCGATGTCGCCCGCCAGCTCCGCCACCCCGGCGAGGATCCTCACGCTGTTGGCGTCCTGGTCCACGTCCACGAACCCTCCGAGGACCGCTGCCCGGATCTCGCCGCCCGTCTCCGCGCCACCGTGCCCCGGCGACGGGGTCGAGCCGGCTGTGCCTTCGGCCAGGGTGATGCGGACAACCGACATGTCGATCGCGCCGATGAAGTCCTCGTGGTGAGCGAGGAACGCGATCTCGCCCTCCTCGGTGCGCATCGAGACCTCCTCGGCCTCGCCCGCGAACAGGATGCGCTCTGGGGTGACTATCTCGACGTGGAACGGGGTCGCCATCTGGGCGCTCCTTCTCGGGACTTAGGGTCGCCGGGCCGACGGCTCAGGAGCCGGTGAACTGCTTGGCCTTGGCGTGCACCTCGTCGACGCTTCCCACGTTCAAGAACGCCTGCTCGGGCACGTCGTCCAGCTCGCCACCGATGAGGGCCTCGAAGCTGCGCACGGTCTCGTCGATCGGCACGTAGACGCCCGGCTGGCCGGTGAACACCTCGGCGACGAAGAACGGCTGGGACAGGAAGCGCTGGATCTTGCGAGCGCGCGAGACGGTGAGCCGGTCCTCCTCGGACAGCTCGTCGAGGCCGAGGATCGCGATGATGTCCTGGAGCTCCCGGAACCGCTGGAGGACTTCCTTGACCGCCTGCGCGCAGTTGTAGTGGCGGTCGCCGACCACCTCCGGGGCGAGGATGTTGCTCGTAGACGCGAGGGGGTCGACCGCCGGATAGATGCCGAGCGCCGCGATCTGGCGGGAGAGCTCGGTCGTCGCGTCGAGGTGGGTGAAGGTCGTGAAAGGCGCAGGGTCGGTGTAGTCGTCCGCAGGGACGTACACCGCCTGCAGCGAGGTGATCGAGCGACCCTTCGTCGACGTGATCCTCTCCTGCAGCTGGCCCATCTCGCTCGCGAGCGTCGGCTGGTAACCGACGGCCGACGGCATGCGGCCGAGCAGGGTCGACACCTCGGAGCCGGCCTGGACGAAACGGAAGATGTTGTCGACGAAGAGCAGGACGTCCTGGTTCTTCACATCCCGGAAGTACTCGGCCATCGTCAGCGCCGAGAGGGCGACGCGCAGGCGCACGCCGGGCGGCTCGTCCATCTGGCCGTAGACGAGGGCGCACTTCTCGATGACGCCGGACTCCTGCATCTCGAGCCAGAGGTCGGTGCCCTCGCGGGTCCGCTCGCCGACACCGGCGAACACCGACACACCACCGTGCTGCTGGGCGACGCGGCGGATCATCTCCTGGATGAGGACGGTCTTCCCGACGCCCGCTCCGCCGAACAGTCCGATCTTGCCACCCTGGACGTACGGCTCGAGCAGGTCGATCACCTTGATGCCGGTCTCCAGCATCTGGCGGCGAGGCTCGAGCTCGTCGAAGGGAGGGGCGCTGCGGTGGATCTCCCACCGGTCGTCGATCTCGCCGATCTCGTCGGTGTCGAGCGGCTGGCCGACCACGTTGAACACGTGACCGAGCACGGCATCGCCGACCGGGACGGTGATCCCGCGCCCGGTGTTGCGGGCGATCGCACCCCGCTCCAGGCCGTCGGTCGCCTTCAGGCAGATGCAACGGACACGACCGTCGCCGATCTGCTGCGCTACCTCGGCGACGATTACCGACTTCTCGCCCTCGAGCTCGAGGTCGATCTCGAGCGCGATATTGATCTCAGGCAGTGCGTGTGGCGGGAACTCGACGTCGACGACCGGTCCCGCGATCGCTACGACGCGGCCGTTCTCGAGGGCCTGCGGCGCCTTGCTCGTGGGGGCGTCAGTGGTGGTGGTCATGCGATCTGCTCCTCGGTGTGCTCGGCGTCGATGTCGACGTAGCCGGTCGGGCCGGCCTGGCGGAGCGCCTCGGCTCCGCCGACGATCTCCATGATCTCGGTCGTGACGGCGTCCTGACGGACGCGGTTCATGACGCGTCGAAGCGTCGTGATGAAGTCCTCGGCGTTCTCGGTCGCCGCCTTCATGGCGCGCTGGCGTGCCGTGTGCTCGGAGGCGGAGGCCTCGAGGAGGGCCTGGTAGAGGATCGCCTCCGCGTACTGCGGCACGAGCAGTTGGAGAAGGTCCTCCGGCGCTGGCTCGAAGTCGTAGAAGCCGCCGGCGTCGGTGCCCGAAGCCGAGGCGTTTCCCGCCTCGACATCGCTGGCACCCTGATTCGGCTCGAGCGGCGGCAGCGGCAGGATCTGGCGCGTCCCCACCGTCTGGATGCCCGCGGAGCGGAACCGCCACGACACGAGCTGCACGACGTCGACCTCGCCGTCGAGGAACGGGGCCACGACCTCGGCGGCCACGGCACGCGCGTCGTCGAAGACCGGACGGTTGGTCATCTGGATGAAGGACCGGTGGATCTCCCGCCCGCGAAAGCGAAAGTACGAGATCGCCTTTCGCCCGACGGTGACGAGCCGGTACTCGCGACCTTCCGCTTCGCCCGCTCGCATCAGGCGGTCCGCCGTGCGCAGGGCGATCGAGTTGTAGCCGCCGCAGAGCCCGCGATCTGCGACCATGACGACGAGCAGCACCCGCTCGACGTGCTCGGGCGTCCCGATGAGGCGCGACGCGCCCGTCGCCTCGGAAGCGGTCGTGGCGAGCACCTTCTCGATGCCTTCCACGTAGGGACGGGCGCCGGCGATGCGCCCCTGGGCGCGGGCGATCTGCGACGCGGCGATCAGCTCGAAGGCGCGCGTGATCTTCTTCGTCGACTCGACGCTTCGGATGCGCCGTCGGAGCTCGCGCTCCTGACCACCTGCCATGCTCAGGCCGCCCCGTCCTCGCGCGCCTCGTCCGAGCTGTCGCCGGAGACGAATCCGGCTTTCACCTCGTCGATCGCCGCGATCACGTCCTTCTCGTCCGGCAGCGTGCCCGTGGTCCGCAGCTGCTCGAGGATCTCCGGATGTGCGGCGCGCAGGTGCGCGCGAAGCGCCGCCTCGAAGCGCTGCACGTCCGCGATCGCGATGTCGTCGATGTGGCCCTTCACGCCGGCGAAGATCACGATCACCTGCTCCTCGACCGGCATCGGGTCATTGAGGCCCTGCTTCAACAGCTCCGTCAGGCGATAGCCGCGATCGAGCTGGGACTGCGATGTCTTGTCGAGCTCCGAGCCGAACGTGGCGAACGCCTCGAGGTCGCGGAACTGCGCGAGGTCGATCTTCAACGAGCCGACGACCGACTTCATCGCCTTGATCTGGGCAGCGCCGCCGACGCGCGAGACCGAGTTGCCGATGTTCATGGCCGGGCGCACGCCGGAGTTGAACAGGTCCGTCTCGAGGAAGATCTGCCCGTCGGTGATCGAGATGACGTTCGTCGGGATGTAGGCCGAGATGTCACCGGCCTTCGTCTCGATGATCGGCAGCGCCGTAAGCGACCCGCCGCCGCGTGCGTCGGACAGCTTCGCGGCGCGCTCGAGCAGGCGGCTGTGCAGGTAGAAGACGTCGCCGGGGTAGGCCTCACGACCTGGCGGACGGCGGAGTAGCAGGGAGATCTGACGGTAGGCATCGGCCTGCTTCGACAGGTCGTCGTAGACGATGAGCCCGTGCTCGCCGTTCTCCATCCAGTGCTGGCCCATCGCGCAGCCCGCGTACGGAGCGAGGTACTGGAAGGGGGCCGGCTCGGACGCCGCGGCAGCCACGACGACGGTGTACTCGAGCGCTCCGTGCTCCTCGAGAGTGGCGACGATCTGGGCGATCGTCGAGCCCTTCTGGCCGATGGCGACGTAGATGCACTTCACACCGTTGCCACGCTGGTTGATGATGGCGTCGACCGCGATCGTCGTCTTGCCGGTCTTGCGGTCGCCGATGATCAGCTCACGCTGGCCTCGCCCGATGGGGGTGATGGCGTCGATCACCTTGATACCGGTCTGGAGCGGCTCGCTCACCGGCTGGCGGTCCACGATGCCCGGCGCCTGGATCTCGAGGCGACGGAGCGTGGTCTCGCCGAGCGGACCGTTGCCGTCGATCGGCTCGCCGAGCGGGTTGACCACGCGCCCGAGCAGCGCGTCACCGACCGGGACGGAGAGGATCCGACCCGTGGAACGCACGACCTGGCCCTCGTCGAGGTTGTCCACCTCGCCGAGCACGACCGCGCCGATCGACTCCTCGTCGAGGTTGAGGGCGAGCCCGACGACGCCGTTCTCGAACTCGAGGATCTCGTTGACCGACGCGTGCGGCAGTCCCGTCACGCGTGCGATGCCGTCGCCGATCTCGGCGATGCGGCCGACCTGCTCGGCTGCCACGTCGTTGCGCAGGCCGGTGACGTGGCGCTCGAGGGCTGCCGCGATGTCGTCGGCGCTGAAGCCCAGCTCTGCCATGAGAACTCTCCCTTGTGGTTCGGTCAGCTCGGTTGCACGAGAAGGTCGCGCAGCCGTTCGAATCGCAGACGGACGGTACCGTCGATGACGAGGTCGCCGACGGAGACGAGGATGCCCCCGACCACGGACGGATCGAGGATGACGCGGACCTCGACGGTCCTGTGTACGAGCCGCCCGAGCGCGTTCGCCAGTCGGTCGGTCTCGGTCGCGTCCAGTGCCACCGCCGAACGGACCTCGGCGACCCGCCGGCCTCGCTCGCGTGCTGCGAGCTCGACGAGCCACTCGAAGGTGCCGACGAGGTCGCGCGTCCGGCCAGCGCGCAGCACGTAGCGCGCGAGGCGCAGCGTTGCCGGGAACACCCGCTCACCGAGAAGGTCGGAGAGCACCCCCGCGCGGGCGACGTAGTCGATGCTGGGATCGGCGAGCACCCGCCGAAGATCGTCGTGGGCGTCGAGGAGCCGAGCGATGTCGAACAACTCGTCCTCGACGCGGTCGAGATCAGCGCGATCGGCGAGCTCCTCGAAGATCCGCTCCGAGTAGCCGCGCAAGCGCTCGCGTGCGACCGAGCGACCGGCCGGCGGCTCGACCACCTCGCCGCCCGTCCCGACCGGCGCCTGCTCCGCCAGGGTGATGAGCCCGGCGATAGTGGGGGCGAGCTCGCTCGCCCGCTCGTAGTACGCCGTGAAGCCGACGAGGCCGACGGTCTCGGGCGAGGCCTTGCCCTCGAGCAGATCGACGACCACGGCTCGGCGCACGGCCGGCTCGACGGTGGCGTCGGTCAGTGCTTGGCGAAGCTCCGGGAAGTTGACGATGGCGGTCGCGAACTCGGCGAGCTCAGCGGCGATCCGCGCTCGGCCGTCGGTCGACCCCACCGTCTCGAAGGTTGCGGCCGCGTAGCCGCGCACTAGATCGCGCATGCTCAGCGCGCCTCGGACTCTGCGGCAGCGATCGCCTCGACGATGAGGTGGTGGTGCAGCTCCGCGTCGAGCTCGGCCTCCACGACCGCCTCGGCTGCGGCGACGACGAGCGCCGCGACCCGCGCCGTCACTTCCTCGCGAGCGCGGGCGCGCCTGAGCTCGACCTCGGTCGCCGCCCGGGCGACGAGTCGTTCGTACTCCTCGTTCGAGCGCCGCTCGCCGTCGGCGACCAGCTGCGCAGAAGTGACCTTGGCCTGCTCGAGCAGCGCGGCGGCCTCGGAGCGCGCTCGCTCCAGCTCGGCCTTTCGCGCCGCGACGAGACGCTCGGCCGCCTTTCGAGCCTCGTCGCCCGCGGCGAGCTGCGCTCGAATCGCCTCTGCCTGCCTGTCCATCGCTTTTCGCAGGGGCGGGACCACCTTGCGGACGATGAACACGACGACGAGCAACGTGCCCACGACCTCGAGGATGTAGGACTCGCCGAAGTTCGTGCTCGCGTAAAGCATCAGTTCAGCGCTCCGCTCTCGTCACCACTAAGGACACGCGCCACGGCTTCGTCGATCACCTGGCGGTGCTTGGCGACGTCGACCGGCTCGCCGACGACGCTCCCGGCAGCTGCCACGACGAGCTCGCCCATCCTGCCCGTCAGCTCGCGCTCGACCGCCCGCCGTTCCTCGTCGATGCGAGGCTGTGCCTCGGCGAGGATCCGGTCGTGCTCGCCACGGCCGCGGCTCCGGCCTTGCTCGAACAGCTCGGCGGAGCGAGCGCCGGCCGTGTCGAGCAGTGACCGCGCCTCGGCACGTGCGCTCTCCAGCACTTCGCGGCGCTCGACGGCCAGATGCTCGGCCTCGGCTTGTCCCTGGTCACCGGCCTGGAGAGCCGAACGGATCGTCGACGAGCGCTCGTCCATCGCCTTTTGCATCGGGGGAAGGATGAACTTGGCCACGATCCCGAGAACGACGATGAACAGGATGAGCTCGACGACGAAGGTCCCGTTGGGTATCAGGAAGATCGGCGGGCTCGTCGTCGTGGTCGTCGTGCTCGCCGCGGTGAGCACGGCGTGCACGGTCGCCGGATCGGCGCTGCCAGGGGGCATTACGTCTCGCTACTTCTTGGCGAGGACGAAGACGAAGAGGGCCATGAAGACGAGGTTGATGAAGTACATCGCCTCGACGAGGCCCACGATGATGAACATGATCGTGAACAGCCGACCCTGTGCCTCCGGCTGACGGGCGACGCCGGCGATCGTCTGGCTTCCGGCAAGGCCGTCACCGATGGCCGCGCCGATGGCACCGCCGCCGAGAGCGAGTCCGCCGCCGACCATCGCGCCGGCGAGCTGGATCGCCTGCTGGGTGGTGTCTGCCATGTTGGTTCTCCTGTGGTGTAGGGGTCCGGGGACTGGTCGGGCCCGGGCATCGCAGCGTGCGGGCCGGGAACGCGGAACTCGTCAGGTGCGGGCTAGTGGTTCCCTGCGATCGCCGACTCGAAGTAGAGGATCGTGAGGAGGGCGAAGATGAAGGCCTGGACCGGTCCGACGAAGAGCCCGTCGAAGATCTTCCAGACGACGTCGAGGATCGGGATCGGCGCAATCAGCTTGGCGGGGAGCAGGTCCGCGATGAGGACGAGCATGAGGCCACCCGAGAAGATGTTGCCGAAGAGCCGGAGCGTGAGGGTGATCGGCTTCGTCAGCTCCTCGATCACGTTGATCGGGAACAGCGCGGGGAACGGCCGGAAGTAGTGGGCGAGGTAGTTCTTCAGGCCCTGCCTGCGGATCCACGTCGCATGGACGAGCAGGATCACGAACACCGCCATGGCGGCCGGGAAGTTGACGTCGCTCGTCGGCGGCGGGAGGTACTGGGGGTTGTGGCCGGTCGGGATGAGCTCGAGCGAGTTGGCGATGAGGATGAACAGGAAGAGCGTCACCGCGAGCGGGACGATCGACTTTCCCGCCTCGCCCATCGAGGACTCCACCTGGCGGTCCACGCCCCCAACGATCGTCTCGAAGGCGAGCTGCAGTTTGCCGGGCACGCCCGAGGTGACCTTGGCCCGCACCGCGAGGCCGAGACCGATGAGGATCACCCCCGCCACCACGGTCGACAGGACGTCGTCAACGTTGATCGTGAGACCGAGGAAGTGGCGGGTGATGTGGTCGCCGACCGGGATCGTGACGGCGAGAACGCCCACGCTCATGCGCTCAGCCCGGTCGTGCCCTGCTTCAGGATCGAGCGCACGAGGTTCGCCAGCAGCAGGAAGTAGAAGAGGGCCAGGCCGCCGGCTGTGCCGAAGCCGAGCTGGATGGACGCCACGAGCAGCCCGACGACGACCGCCGTCGTGATCGCCAGCCGTGCGAGCGTCTGGGAGGCGAGCACGCGCTTCGGCCGTTCCACCGGGTTCGCGTTCACGCGAGCTACGGATGCGGTGATCAGCCGGATGTTCACGACGCCGAGCGCGAGCCCGATGCAGGCGCCGAGGCCGACGAGCGGATGGCCGAGCAGCGCGCTCAGCGCGAGCGCGACGACGCCTACGCCGATACCGCCGAAGACCGTGCGCCGCAGCAGGCGCGTGATCTCAGGCAGCGGAAGTTGCTCGAACAGGGCAGCGAGTCGGTCCATCTCTCGTCTCGGTGACGGCATGCGCGCCCGAACCCGGCTCTACCCGGGCCCGCGACGCTGCAGGCTCCTACAGGTACCTCTTGATCTTGAAGTACGTCGCGGTAATCGCGGCGGCTAATCCTAGTGCCAGCCCGGAGAAGGTCAGGACCGTCCCCACGCCGGTCGCAGAGCCTAGCCAGTATCCGCCGCCGACTCCGACAGCGACACACCCTCCGGCGGTCGCACCGATGCCGACGAGCTCGAACACTGTCGGGCCCGGCTGTTGCTTCACAGCACCATTATCCTCCCACCTCGTCGTCGCCTCCGGCAAAACGAGCTGGTGCAGACGGTGGGGCGGCGTTGCGCGCTCCCGGTTCCTCGTTCGTCGCCCCCGTCTGGCGGCGACGTCGCAGATGACGCCGGCGCCGCGGTCTGCGGCGGCGGCTGGGGGACGCGAGATCGGGTTCGCCCGCGACCGCGACCCCCGCACTCGCGCTCATGACGACGCTGACGGGCCCCGCCTGAAGTGCGCCCACCGCGCGATTGGTGTCCAGATCGGTCCGCGCCGGCCCCACGATCGCAGCGGTCGGGCGCGCCGATCGCGGAGAGCGTGAGCTCGCCCCCGGCCGGAACACCGTATAGAGGCCGACACCGAGGAACGCGACGACGAAGGGCACGAGGACGTTCGCTCGTGAATCGAAGATCGGGACGAGCGCGAAGGCGGAGAGGACTGCCGTCCAGGCCCAGAGGATGAGCACGGCGCGCCGGTGACCGTGCCCGAGACGGACGAGGCGGTGATGTAGGTGGCCGAGATCGCGCTCGGCAAAGCTCGTGCGGCGCACCGTGCGGCGCACGATTGCGAAGACGGTGTCGAGGATCGGCACGCCGAGGATGAAGAACGGGATGAACAGCGGAGCGAAGCTGAAGAAGGTGTGGCCGCTGACGTCGGATCCGGCACCGCCCGATACGGTGCTCGTGCGGCCGCCGATGATCATCGTCGCCGCGGCCATCAACAGGCCGAGGAACAACGCTCCGCTGTCTCCCATGAAGACGCGGGCGGGATGGAAGTTGTGCGGCAGGAAGCCGACGCAGGCGCCGCACGCGATCGCGGCGACGAGCGTACCGAGGCCCCCGTTGGCCACGGTGAGGTCACCGAGGCGGATGAGCTGAATGCCGTAGACGCACAGCGCTCCCGACGCTATGGCGATGATGCCCGCCGCGAGACCGTCGAGGCCGTCGATGAGGTTGACGGCGTTCGCCATCCCTACGACCCACACCGCGGTGACGAGCGGGAGAACCGACGGCGCGAGCTGGATGATCCCCGAGACGAACGGGATCTTGAACCAGTACATCGTCACGCCGAGGAAGACGAGCACCATCGCCGCGAGCACCTGGCCGGCCACCTTTGCCGGTGCCGAGATGTTGCGCACGTCGTCCACCAGGCCGACGCCGAAGATGACGAATGCCCCGAGGACGAGGCCTAGCGGCTCGGAGGAGCCCGTGAAGATCCCCTGCAGACCGGGCAGCCGGGAGGCGACGAGCATCGCCGCGGCAAAGCCGATGAACATCGCGGCACCGCCAATCGTCGGCGTCGGCCGTGCGTGGACCCGGTCCTCGCCCGGAGGCGCCACGGCCCCGATGCGGCCGGCGAGCCGCCGGATGGGGAACGTCAGCGAGAAGGTACCCACGGCGGCCACCGCTGCGACGATGGCGTAGTCGCCGTAGGCGATCATCTAGGAAGGGCTCTCGACCCACGCCGTCGGGTACGGGTCGAACCTGGCGCACAGCTCGCGGACCTCCGCGCGCACCGCCTCCACGGCCTCCGGGTCGTCGCGGTGGCGCAGCACGCGCGCGAGGAGCGACCCGATCACCGCCATTTCGGCTTCGAGCATGCCGGCCGTGGTCTCGGCGGGCGTGCCGAGGCGCAGGCCGCTCGTGACGAACGGCGAGCGGGGGTCGTCGGGGATCTGGTTGCGATTGCACGTGATGCCGCCCCGGTCGAGCACCTCCTGGGCCACCTTGCCGGTGAGGTCGGGGTCGAAGGCCCGCAGGTCGACGATGACCTGATGGTTCTCGGTCCCGCCGGCGACGAGTCGGAAGCGCTCCGAGACGAGCGAATCGGCAAGCGCCGCTGCGTTGCGCACGACCTGGGCGGCGTACTCCTTGAACTCCGGCCGCCCCGCTTCCGCGAAGGCCACCGCCTTGGCAGCGATGACGTGCTCGAGGGGACCGCCCTGCAGTCCCGGGAACACCGCAGCGTCGACTGCCCGGGCACGGTCCGAGCTGCACAGGATCGCGCCGCCGCGCGGCCCGCGAAGCGTCTTGTGGGTCGTGAAGGTCACCACGTCCGCGATGCCCACCGGGCTCGGATGCGCCCCACCTGCGATGAGGCCAGCGGGGTGAGCCGCGTCGAACATGAAGAGCGCGCCCACCTCGTCCGCGATCTCGCGGAACGGTCGGGGGTCGATGATCCTCGAGTAGGCCGTGGTGCCGGCCACGATCAGCCTCGGGCGCTCGCGACGTGCGAGGTCGCGTACCTGGTCGAGGTCGATCCTTTCGCCCGATCCGTCCGGGGCTGCAGGCGTGACGCCGTACGCGACGAAGCGGTAGGTCTTGCCGGTGATGCTCACCGGCGAGCCGTGAGTGAGGTGTCCACCCTGGTCGAGGCGCATTGCGAGGATCGTGTCGCCGGGCTCCACGAGTGCCAGGTAGGCCGCGAGATTGGCAGACGCCCCGGAATGCGGCTGCACGTTCGCGTGCTCCGCCCCGAACAGCGCCGTGGCGCGATCGCATGCGAGGCTCTCGACCTCGTCCGCGTAGACGTTGCCTCCGTAGTACCGCCGTCCCGGATAGCCCTCCGAGTACTTGTTCGTGAGCACCGAGGCGGTCGCTGCGAGCACGGCACGGGAGGTGAAGTTCTCCGAGGCTATGAGCTGGACCGTGGTGCGCTGCCGATCGAGCTCGGCGGCGAGGATCGAGGCGACCTCTGGGTCGCCCGCGAGGGCGGCGTCATAGGACCCGCCGAGGGCGACGTGGCCCCCTGATCGGGCGGCGTCACGGTCGGTCGGGGTCAATCGTCCTCCTCGAGGCTGTCTATCTTGGCGATGCGTCGCAGGTGGCGGCCGCCTTCGAAGCCGGTGGCGAGGAAGGCCTCCAAGGCCTGCGTCGCGACGACGGGGCCGGTGAGGCGGGCCCCGAAGCAGACGACGTTGGCGTCGTTGTGTGCTCGTGCGAGTCGAGCGGAGCTCACGTCGTGGACGACTGCGGCACGAACCCCGCGCACTTTGTTCGCGGCTATCGATATCCCGATCCCGGTGCCACAGACACCTACCCCGAGCTGCGCCTCGCCGGCGGCGACGGCACGGCCCACCGCGGCCCCGAAGTCGGGGTAGTCGACGGGGGTCTGATCGTGGGTGCCGAGATCGGCGACCTCGTGTCCGCCCTTCTCCAGCTGCTCGACGAGCAGCTGCTTCAGCGCGAGACCGGCATGGTCCGATCCCACCGTGATCCGCACGAGCCGTGATTCTAACGAGCAGAGTGGCCCCCGGACGAGACGCGGCGCAGCTAGGTGGGGCCGCGTCCTCGGGGTGGCGCGAGCGCGGCCCCGATGACCTCGAACGGTACGGGGCCGGCCCGCAGCAGCACCGGCTCGGGTCCCACGAGCGAGATCACGGTCGAGGGCTCGCCGGCGCACGGGCCGCCGTCGAGCACCAGCAGTTCGCTGCCGAAGAGCGTGCGAACCTCATCAGCGCTCGAGCAGGGCTGCTCGCCGTGCCGGTTGGCACTCGTCGTAGCGAGCGGGCCCACGATCGAGCAGAGCTCGCGCACGAGCGGATGCTCCGGACAGCGCAGCCCGATGGTCGCCGGGTCCCCGCCGACATGGAGATTCGTCCCGGCAGCTCGCGCCACGACGATCGTCAGCGCGCCGGGCCAGAAAGATCTCGCGAGCTGCTCGAGCCGCTCCAGCGCCTCGGGCGCAGCGAGCTGGGCGGCCTGGTCCGTCGACGCGACGAGCAGGGGGAGTGCCACCGAGTCGGGGCGCCGCTTCAACGCGAAGACGCTCGCCGCTGCGTCGACGCTTCCGGCATCGACGGCTAGCCCGTAGACGGTGTCGGTCGGGATGGCGACCACCTCGCCCCGCTGGAGCGCCGCCGCGAGGCGATCGAGGTCCTCGCCGCGCGTCACCGGGACTGCCTGCTCGAGCGCGCGCCGGGCGTCCACTGCGCGACGAGCACCCGGTCGCGACCGGCGAGGTCGCGCGCGACCTCGACGCGGAACGCCCCGGCCGCGGTAGCGAGCCGGCGAGCCTCTACGTTCTGAGCGGGCGCTATCTCGAGGACGAGAGCGCCTCCGGGGCCGAGCGCGGCGGGTGCGCCGGCCACGATGGCCTCGATTGCCTCGAGGCCGCTCGGACCGGCGACGAGGGCTGCGTAGGGATCGTGCTCCCGGACCACGGGATCGAGGCCGGGCCACTCCTGCTCGGCGAGATAAGGGGGGTTCGCCACGATGCAGTCGAGCGCGCCGCGAAGATCGACAGGGAGCCCGCCGTACCACTCCCCCTCGACGAGCGCGAAGCGGTCGGCGGCGCGTGGATCGAGACCGTCACGGTTGACGGCCGCCAGCGCCAGCGCCTCGCTCGACGAGTCGACCCCGACGACACGCACGTCGGAGGTTTCCGAGACGATCGCACAGGCGATCGCACCGGATCCGGTCCCGAGATCGACCGCGGCGAGGGCGGCTGCACGCCGTGGCGAGTGCCCGGGATCGCTCGCGTCTTCGACACGTCGCTCGGCACGGCGCCGGGCCAGCTCGGCCAGCGCATGGCCCGCGACGACCTCGGTCTCGGGTCTCGGCACGAGGGCGCGGGCGTCGACGGTCAGCTCGATCGTGCGGAAGGACCAGTGACCGAGCACGTGCTGGAGCGGCTCGCCGGAGCGACGACGCTCGACGAGGAGCGCCAGGCAGCGCACCGCGGCCGGATCGGCCGGTGCGTCGAGCGCAAGGGCGACTCCGGCGGCGTCGAGGCCGGCGACCTCCTCGAGGAGCCGACGAGCCTCGAGCGAGCTGCCGAGTGCCGACGCGGCACGGGCGAGCACGGCTCGCCAGGTCGCCTGGTCGACCTGGCTCATCCCCGGTCGAGGAGCTGGTGGGTGCGCTCGTCCGCGGCCAGGGCGTCCACGATCTCGTCGAGCTCGCCTTGGAGCACGCGGTCGAGCTTGTACAACGTGAGGCCGATCCGGTGATCGGTCACCCGGTTCTCCTTGAAGTTGTACGTGCGGATCTTGTCGGCCCGGCCGCCACCTTTGACCTGGTCCCGGCGTTGGCGCGACAGCTCGTCGGACTGGCGGTCCTGCTCGAGCTTGAGCAGGCGGGCGCGCAGCACGGTGAGCGCCTTCGCGCGGTTCTGGATCTGGCTCTTCTCGTCCTGCATGGCGACGACGACGCCGGTCGGGAGGTGGGTCATCCGCACGGCGGAGTCGGTGGTGTTGACGGACTGGCCGCCGGGGCCAGTCGAGCGGTACACATCGACCTTGACGTCGTTCATGTCGAGATCGACCTCGACCTCGTCCGCCTCGGGCAGCACGGTGACCGCGGCCGACGAGGTGTGCACCCGCCCTTGGGACTCGGTCGCGGGGACACGCTGGACGCGATGGGGGCCGGCTTCGTGCTTCAGCCGCTGCCAGGCGTCGTCGCCCTTCACGAGGAACGTCGCTTCGTTGACGCCGCCGAGATCCGAGGGCTGGACTTCGAGGACCTCGACCCGCCAACCGCGGCTCTCGGCGTAGCGGAGGTACATCTGGTAGAGGTCCTTGGCGAACAGGTTCGCCTCCTCGCCGCCCTCGGCGCCACGGATCGAGACGATCACGTTGCGGCCGTCGTTCGGGTCCTTCGGGAGCAGCTGCTCTCGGAGCTGCTCCTCGAGATTGGCGAGGTGCTTCTCGGCCGAGGCGAGCTCCTCACGACCGAGCTCGCGCTCGTCACCAGTCGTGTCCTCGAGCATCTCGCGAGCCGCTTCGAGATCTCCCGTCGCGGAGCGGAGATCGCGCGCTGTGCGCACGATGCCCTCGAGCTCCTTGTGGCGCCGCGACAGGGCTAGGAAGCGCTTTCGATCCTGCGCGACGTCAGGCGCGGAAAGCTCCGTCAGCACTTCCTCGTACTCACGCTCGAGTTCCGCGAGTCTTCCCAGCTCCTCCACGGACTCAGGCTACCTGGGGGGACGGGCCGAGCTCCCTGGCCGAAGGACGGCGGGGCATGCTCAGCGGGCGCCTCCCGCGGGGACGAGGCTCAGCGCCGCGCCGCGGCGCGCTTGCCGTACCGGCGCTCGAAGCGCTCCACGCGGCCACCGGTGTCCACGAGCTTCTGCTTGCCCGTGTAGAAGGGGTGGCACTCGTTGCACAGCTCGGAGTGGAGCTCGGGCTTGGTCGAGCGGGTCGTGAAGCTGTTGCCGCACGAGCATCGGACCGTGGCGGTCACGTAGGTGGGGTGTAGGTCGGTCTTCATAAGGACTCCATGGTAACGGAGCGCGGGCCGCCCCTGAACGGGCGGCCGTGCTCCCGCGGCAGGGATCAGGCGGAGCCGACCGGAGCCTTGGCGATCTCCGCCAGGAACTCGTCGTTGGACCGCGTCGTGCGGATCTTGTCGATGAGCAGCTCGAGGCCGGCGGCGGCGCTCCCCTCGTTGCTGAGGGCGTTGAGCACCCGTCGCAGCTTCCAGACCTGCTGGAGCTGGGAGCGATCGAACAGGAGCTCCTCGTGGCGGGTGGAGCTGCCGTTGACGTCGATCGCCGGGTAGAGCCGGCGCTCGGCGAGCTTGCGGTCGAGCCTGAGCTCCATGTTGCCCGTTCCCTTGAACTCCTCGAAGATGACCTCGTCCATCTTGGATCCGGTCTCGACGAGCGCGGTCGCGAGGATCGTGAGCGAACCACCTTCCTCGATATTGCGCGCAGCGCCGAAGAAACGCTTGGGGGGATAGAGCGCTCCGGAGTCGACACCGCCGGACATGATCCGTCCCGTGGCGGGCTGGGCGAGGTTGTACGCCCTGGCCAGCCTGGTGATGCCGTCCAGGATGATGACGACGTCCCTGCCGAGCTCGACGAGGCGCTTGGCCCGCTCGATGGTCAGTTCGGCGACGGCGGTGTGCTCGTCGGCGGGCCTGTCGAAGGTCGAGGCGATCACCTCGCCGCGCACCGAGCGCCGCATGTCGGTGACCTCTTCGGGGCGCTCGTCGACGAGGAGGACGATGAGGTGGACGTCCGGGTTGTTGGCCTCTATCGAGTGGGCGATCTGCTTCATGATCGTCGTCTTGCCGGCCTTCGGCGGTGACACGATCATGCCGCGCTGACCCTTGCCGATCGGCGAGATGAGGTCCACGATCCTCGCCGTCATGTTGGCCGGGTCGCCGGCTTGCTCGAGGCGGAGCGTCTCGTCCGGGAACAGCGGCGTCAGGTCCTCGAAGCGACGGCGCTGCCGGGCCTCGTCAGGCGTGAGACCGCCCACGGAGTCGATCCGCAGTAGTGCGGGATATTTCTCGCTCGGACCGGCGGGGCGGCACGCGCCCTCGATCGCGTCCCCCTTGCGCAGGGCGAACTTGCGCGCCTGGCTCACCGAGACGTACACGTCTCTATTACTCGCGAGGTAGCCGCTCGTGCGAAGGAAGCCGTAGCCCTCCTCGCGCAGGTCGAGCAGGCCCTTGACGGGCACGAGCTCACCCTGCCACGAGCTCTCCTGGGCGCCCTGGACCTCGCCGCGCTCGCCGCGCTCGCGGCCTCGACGACGACGACCCCGGCGGTTGCCCGCGTCGAGCGAGCCGGGACCGCTGCCCTGGCCCTGCTGACCGTTGGAGCTCTGGGGCTGACCGTTGCTGTGCTGTTGGCCCGCGCCGTGCTGGCGCGGCTCGCGGGTCTGGGTGCGCAGCTGGGCGTCGCCCCCCTGGGAGGAGACGGCACGGGCGTCGGAGGCGCTCGCCGTGCTGCTGGATTCGTCGACGACCACCGGCTCGTCGACCGCCGGTGCCGCCGGCTCGCTCGAGACCCGCGCGGGCCGCCCACGACTGTTCGACCGCGGAGCTCGCTGGGGCGCTTCGCTCGCCTCGGGGACTGCGTCACTCGGGTCGGTCGTCGACACGTCCTGAGCTGCGGTTACCGATGCCGTCGCGGCGGGAGCGACACCCGCCGACGGTCCATCGCCGAACAACGTCGCCGGATCTTCCGTCACCGCCGTACGTCGGGTCGTCGCGCGCGGCGACCGACGAGGACGGCCGGACGGCTCGCTCTCGGCGCTCGGCTCGACGGGCGCAGCGGCGGCCTCGCCGTCGGAGCCATTGGATCGGGCTCCGGTGCCGTTGGACCCGTTCGCGTGCTCGCTCGCGCCATTCGTCGTTACCGCGTCCGCATCGACCCCGACACCGGTCGCGGTGAGGATCAGGTCGATGATGTCGGCCTTGCGGGACCGCGACGCCGGCTTCAGTGCCATGGCGGACGCGATGGCGTGGAGCTCGTCCCGCTCCTTGCGTTCGAGGATGGAGCGCTCAAGCTGCTCTCCTGCCATCTGCATGTACTCCTGTGCTCTGTGTTGCTCGTAATTGAGGGGGGTTGTGCTGGTGAATGAGAAATGTCGTGACCGGGTCGTGCCGGCTCGCCGCTCGGCACCGCTCACCTGACGGAACCGCTCGTCGCCCGTAAAAGAGCTGCGAGCGACGCTGAATCGCTGGTCAGTGTTGCGAAACGGTCGAGCGAGATACGCTCGATCGACCGCCCGCAGCGCGGGCCGGAGACTTCAGAGAGCGTGGCGAGGTGCGATCTCGGAACTGCTACGGGATCTGCGTACCGTTCTAGCGCGGCGGTCCGCTGGCAGCACGAAGGACCGTTGGCGAGAGCGGCGCTAGCAAGAGTGTATCGACTAGCTGCGAGCAGGGCAACATCACCCGCCGGAGGTGATGATCCGCAACGATCGCAAGACCAGGAGACCGCGCACGCTCAAGGTAGCGGTGGCTCGCTCACCTCGAGCGTTCGATCGGGCCTGCTCGGGGTGTTCGAAAGATCAGGTCGTCATCCTGAGCACGGACCAACCGCCGACCAAGGGGAGGTCCACCTCCAGGGCGCGGCCCTGACGATGCGGCACTTCCCGGGCCGGGAGCGGGGCGAATCGATCGCCGCCGGCACCGAGCACGGCGGCGTCGGCGCGCCAGCGTTGCGGATGGTCCAGCAGTACCCGGACCGTCGCCGAGGAGAGGCTCCCCTTGGGAGTCGGCTCCGACCACCGACCGTTCTCGCTCCCGGTCAGGTCGACCAAGCCGACCGTCACCCGACCCTCGCTATGGACCACCCGGGCAAAGAGGGCGCCGCCGACGGGTTCCGGGCGCACCGGCGCGGCTGCCTCGACGGCGACCGCCCCGTTCTCGTCGTCGATCTCGTACCAGCTCGTGTCCTCGCCCTCGAGAAACAGGTCCCGGCATCGCAGGGCGAAGCGGCGCCAGGCGACCACCGTGGCCGCCTCGACCGCGTCCAGGCGCGCGTGCTTGGGGTAGTACGGGTCGCAGAGCGCCGCCGTCTTGTCCCCATAGATCAGCGCGCTCGCGCCGAGACAGGTGGCGACCGCTTCCGTGGAGACGACCGTCCGTAGCGACGCCTCGCGCGCTATGCCTTGCACGGGACCGCTCGGACGGTCGATCCCCCACACCGGCGGATAGCAGGCGATCGAGCCGCGCACGGGCGCGTCCCGAGACTCCCCCGGATCGAGGAGCCCGGCTCTTCCGGAGCTTCGGTCCATTAGGCCTTCCAGGTGCCGCCAGGCGTCGTTGGGCGGCCACACCTCGCAGTAGCGAAAGCCCGGACCGGCGGGCAGCTCTGCCGCCGAGGGCACACCGTTCACCTGGTTGAAGCTGATCACGTCGGACGGCCGCGAGGCGCGCAGGAACCTCAGGAACGACTCATACGCGACACGCAGGTCGATGGCGTTGCCGTCCGCGTCGTGCGCGACCCGCGGATAGCCGTAGGTGTCGACGTGGAAACCGTCGAAGCCGAGCGCGTCGGCAGCCCGACCGTAGGCGGCCACGAAGTGGCGTTGCCATGCGGCATTGCCCGGGTTGGCCAGCACGATCTGGTCCAGGAACCGGATGACCTCGCCGTCGCCCCGGTACATGAGCATCTCGGGATGCTCGGCCGCGAACGCGTTTCCCACCGCGTACACCGGCGCATACGCGTGCGCGACTGCACCGAAGGAGCGGAGCCCCGAGGCGAGAGCGCGTAACGCCGGGAACGAGACCGGGCGCTGTGAAGGATCCTGCCAGCCGCTCTCCGGTCCGAGCGGTGCGGTGTAGCTCGCCATCCAGTCGTAGATCTGGACCACCGTGGAGCGCAGCGCCCGGTGCCACTCGAGCAGCACCGGGACGTCTTCGTCCCCGAACGAGGTGGCAAAGCCGTGCACCGGGCGTTCACCCGGGTGCGCGCCTACCGTTGTGAGCTCCTCGGCGAGCAGCGCTCCGTCGACGCCGCGCGCCTCGATGGCGTAGGTCCCCGCAGGGAGCTCCGCGAAGCGAGCGACACCGCCGGGCTCGGCTTCCACGAGTTCACCGGTGGCACGCCGAGCTACGACGCTGGCGCTGCCCTTCGGCAGTGACGTGACGACGACCTCCTCACCGCTCCGGTAGAAGGCACGCACCTCCTCGAACGGTCGCCCCTGGGCATCTCCGTCGATTCCTGGGGTGTGCTCCTTTCCCACCTGCTGTCCTTTCGTCGTGGCGCGCTCGTCAGAGCTCGACCTTGGGTCCTCTACGTTGGTGGCGCGTCGCGCCGAGAGCCCTTGGGCGCCCGATTCCGCTGTGCTCCGGCTCAGCGGATCCCGCCGAGCGATACCCCACTGCGGCCCCATCGCTGGGAGAGGAGGTAGACGAGCACGACCGGCACCGTCGCTATCACCGACGCCGCGAAGAACGGACCCCACGCCACTGTATGGGCGCCGATGAACTCCGCCAGCCCGATCTGGATCGTGTCGTGCGAGGGCGAGTTGATCATCGTCAGGGCGACCGGGAACTCGTCCCAAGCCTGGCTGAAGGTGAACATCGACACGAGGGCGATCGCCGGAAGCGAGAGGGGTGCGATGAGCTGGACGAGCACCCGCAAGGTCCCGGCTCCCTCCATGCGGAACGCTTCCTCGTACTCCCGAGGGATCGTCTGGAAGAAGCCGCGCAGCAAGAAGATCATGAAGGGCAGGTTCGTGCTGACGTAGAGAAAGATCAGCCCTTCGAGCGAGTCGAGAAGGTGAAGGCGGTCGAGCAGCAGGTACTGAGGGATGATGAGCAGGATGTTCGGGATCGCGAGGCTTGCGAGGAAGATATAGAAGATCACCTCTCGCAGCGGAAAGGTGTAGCGCGCGAAGGCGAAGGCGGCGAGCGACGCGAGGACGACCGTGATGACGACGGTCACGACCGAGACGAAGATGCTGTTCAAGAAGTAGTGGCCGAAGCTGTTCTCGGTCCACGCCTGGACGTAGTTCTGGATCGTCGGATGGGACGGGACGAGCACGGTCTGCCCGAGAAGGTCGCTGTTGGACTGGAACGAGAGCGAGATCATGTACAGCAGCGGTCCCAAGGAGATCAGCGCCAGGATGATCGCAATGACGAGCCGCGGTCGGTTCATCCGGCGGATGCCGAAGAGCCCCGGCCCCACAGGGGGTGCCGCCGGCTTGGTGCGCTCGAGCGCGAGAGCCATGACTCGGTCCCTTCAGGAGTCGTTCTGGCGGAGGACGTGTATCTCGGCCCAGCTGAAGCCGAACAGCAGCACGGCGAGCAGCGACGCCATCGCGGCCGCATAGCCGAAGGCGAAGTTTTGGAACGCCTGCTCGTACATATAGGTCATAAATGTCTGGGTCGAGTTGTAGGGGCCACCCTTGGTGATCTCGTAGATCTGGGTGAAGACCTGTGCCGCTCCGATGACGAGCAGGACGAGGACGAAGGTGATCGCAGTACGAAGCGACGGAAGGATGACGTGACGCCAAACGCGGCGCTCGGAAGCGCCGTCGATCCGTGCTGCCTCGAGTAGCTGGCGGGGGACCGCGTCGAGCGCGGCGAGGAAGATGATGAATGACCATCCGATGCCCTTCCAGATGGTGAGGATCCAGATCACGGCGTTACCGGTCCAGGTCTGCGCGGTCCAGTCGATGCTCACGCTATGGCCCACCAACAGGCCGATGATCGCGTTCATCACTCCACCCTGCGAGCTGAAGATGTAGGAGAAGACCCAGCTCACGGCCACATACGACGTGATGACCGGGATGTACACGGCCATCCGCCAGAAGGTCGAGCCAGGCAGGCGGTCGGTGAGGATCGCCGCGGCGAACAGTCCGAAGATCATCTGGAGGGGCACGGTGATGACGATGAAGAGGATCGAGTTGAACGCCGCGGTGCGCACGACTGGGTCGTGGAAGATCGCCGTGTAGTTCGACCAGCCGACGAACGAGTTCGTGGCTCCGGGGAAGATGTGCCAGTCGAAGAAGCTGATGTCGAACTGGCGGAATATCGGGTAGATCGTAAATGCGGCATACACGAGAGCCGCCGGCGCGATCAAGAGATAGGGCGTCGCGACCTTTCGAGCGCGGCGCGAGCGGACGGACCGCCGCGAAGCGGCGCCCGGCGAGACTCCCGCCGGGCGCCGCTCGAGCGTGTCGGAACTGATCAACTGTGAGCGAGCAGTGCGCTATCCGCCTGCTGCGCCGCGACGTTCATCGCGTTCTGCACCGACGCGTTCCCCGCCAGCACCTCCGCGAGCTCGTTGGAGAAGTCAGTGTCGAGCTGCGGATAGCCCTGGGTCACCGGCCGAGCCACCGCCGTCAGGAGCTGCTGGGCGAAGATCTTGAGGGACGGGTCCGCCGCCACCTCATTCGCGGTGTCCGTCTTGTACGCCGCCATGTCCCCTGCCTTCGACATCGCAAGCTGGGCAAATGGCGACGAGAGGAACTTGACGAGCTTGACAGTATCGGCGAGGTTCTTGCCACCCTTCGCGATGACGAGGTCCTCGCCACCGACGACCGACCTGTGGCCGTTCGATCCAGACGGGACGAGCGCCGTTCCATAGCCCGTGAACCCGGCCTGCTTGTAGGTCGTCGTCGCCCACGGACCGTCGAGGTACATCGCGTACTGTCCCTTCGGGAAGCCGGTCTCACCGGATACCGCGCCGGCACCACCCTTGAAGTCCGAGCCGATGACGCCGGCCTTCTCGAGGTTGTACAGGTGCGTGAGGGCCGACACCGTCGCGTGGCCGTTCATGTAACCGGTCGCCGAGGTGAGTGACGAGTTGGTGAACGAGCCACCGTCGCTCCAGATGTAGGGACTGACGTTCCAGATATCCGTGCTGTCGACACCGAGGCCGAACTGGCCCTTGGACTGAACGGTCAGCGTCTGCGCGTCCTTCCACAGCTCGGCGAGTGTCGTCGGGGGACCGGACAGGCCCGCCGCGGAAAAGTCCGCCTTGTTCCAAAAGAGCACCTGGGTATTCGTGTCGTCGGGCAGTCCGTAGTAGTTGCCCTTGTACTTGTTCGTCGACAGCGGACCGGGAAGGGACGCCGCCTTGATCGGAGCGAACCAGGATTGGGCCGACGTCTCGAGCAGCGTGCCCTCTGAAGCCAGCTGAGGCACCCAGGCGATGTCGGAACGCATCAGGTCGGGCGGGTTCCCAGCGGCCGAGGACGCAATGAACTTCTGCAGGAGCCCTGCGTAGGGAAGGTTCACGTCCTCGACCTTGATCCCTGGATTCGCCTTCTCGAAGGCGGGAATGACGATCTTGTTCAGCACCGGCGTCTCGGTCACGGTGTTGTAGGCGTTCCAGAACTTCAGCGTCACCGTCGCCTTGCTATGCGGTCGGGCCGAGGCACCGGCGTTCGCCATCCCGACGAGCGTGCTGGTAGCTCCGAGGGCCGTGCAGGCCAGCGCGGCCTGTAGCACCCGTCCTTTTCTTGCTTGCTTTCCCCCCATTGCTCCTACCCCTTTCGTTGATGATTGTTGCAGCAGACCTCTTCGCGCGCTCACGGCTGCGAGTACTCCTCGATCTCGGCGCAAAGCACCACGTACATAGCGTGCGACCAAAGGAGGTCGCGAGCGGGAGGGCCCCACCGCTCGACCCACTCCCGGTAGCTTTCGGGGTCGCGCGTCTCTCCCCCGAACTGCTCGGCGAGGCGGCCTTGGTCGTCGAAGCGCTCGCGAGTCCAGTCGCGACAGCGTTCGGCTTCGTCGCGTCGCCCGGCGCCCGCGTAGTACCAGCCGAGCGAGCAGGTGAGCACAGGCCACATCCCGCCGCCGAAGTAGGTGTCGCCCGGGAAGCGTCGAACGCCGCCACGGTCGACGAGCTCGGCCTCGATCTTCTCCACGGTCGCGAGCAGGTACGGGTCGTCGGCCGCGACCACCCGGAAGGGCGCTGCGAGCCAGAGCGCGCTGGCGTCGATGTCGTCGTTGCCGTCTGACTTGGGGAAGTACCGAGCCTCTTCGGCCCGATCGTGCAGGCACGCAGCTACCGCCGCCGCCCGCGCGGAGGCCTCATCGTCTCCGAGCAGGATTGAGGCAGAGGTCAGGCCAGCGAACACACTTGCGAGCGTGGACGTATGCACGTGGCCCCCGTTCTCCTCCCAGACGTCGAAGCAGGGCTCGAGCGCGAACGCCGAGATGTAGCGAGTGGCGCGCTCCGCCGAGGCTCTGAGCTCGGACGGCAGGTAAGGCGAGTCCGTCAGCGCCAGGTGCTGACCCAGCGCCCAGAGCCATGTCCCGTAGCCGTCGATCTGGAAATTCGGCCAGTCGTCGTCCACTGCCGCGCCACCGAGGTCGAAACGAGCGGGCGGCATCTCGCCAGGCACGATCGCCTTTCCGGCCTTGCGCTTCTCGACCACGGCGTCGATCTGCGCGGCGATACCGCCCGGGCCGATCGCCGCGTCGACCCAGTCGTGGTAGCGCCTCGCTGCCGCGTGCTCACCCGCACGGTCGAGCGCGTAGGCGACGAACGATCCGTCACGCAACCAGCAGTAGCGGCTGTACTGGGAGAAGTCGGGCGATGCCACGAACGCGCCGTTCTCGCTCTGGTGCTCGAGCATGGCGCTGATGCTCACCCGCACGAGCGCGTCGGCGCCGAGGTGCTCTGCTGGCAACGGACCGCTTCCCCCTGAGATTCGCGCAGCGCGACCCGGCCCCACCATCTGACCCGTCCCGTTGCGAGACTAACTTCATTCGGTGATGAAAGTACGACAGCCGACGGAGCTTGTCAAGCAAGCGGGCGGAGCTCGCCACGGTGGTCGGCGCGTCGGGCCACGCCTCGTGCAATCACCTGCGGCGACCCGATGGTGGCGCGTGCGGCTTATGACCGCAGCGGTTCAGCCGGCCTCTTCGTCGATGCCGTCGCGGCTGCCGTGCAGCCGTGCGAGGACGTGCGGCCGCTGGCGCCCTGCGAACGCGTTCCGGTCGAAGGGCGTGGCGAGCACGATGGCGGCCGCACCCCGAGCCCAGCTCGTGTCGTCCCACGAGTCGACCTCGACGGGAACCCCACGCATCGATGCCGGCAGGTACCTCGCGAGCGTGGCCCTGAACGGCCCGTCCCAGTGATGCCAGCTCGTTGTGCCCTCCCCGGCAACGAGCACGACCTCCGGATCGAGCGCCGCCATGGTGGTGGCCACGGCGCGCGCCAGCCGTTGCGCCGCCCGAGCGAAGACCTCCTGGGCCTTTCCATCGCCGCCCTCGGCGAGCTCGGCGAGACGGCCGAGACCCTCGTTGCCGCGCAGCACGCCTGCGACTCGTCCCGCCGTGACGAGTCCGTCGGCACCGACGAACGCTTCCAGACAGCCCCGGCTCCCACAGGCGCACATCGGACCACTCGGGCTGAGCACGACGTGGGCGATCTCGCCACCGCCACCGCTCGCGCCTCGGCGCACGACCCCGTCCGACACACTCGCGAAACCGACGCCGCGCCCGATCGTGATGACGACGAAGTTGCGGCGGTTCCGACCGCGACCGTAGAGACGCTCGGCGATCGCGAGCGCCTTGACGTCGTTCTCGACGAGTATCGGCGTGTCGAGCTCGGCCCGCAGCTGCCTTCCGATCGGCATGTTCACCCAGCCGAGGACGGCTGCGTCGACCATTCCGAGATCCGGACGGTTGACGATCCCGGGCACGCCGACACCGACACCGAGCAGCGGGGAATGGCCGTCGTCGACGAAGGGACGGAGGCTCGCCGCGAGTCGCCCGACCGCCTCGGGCGCCATCACGTCGAACGGCTCCGTGCGCGACGTCACGACCTGTCCATCGAGGCGGACGTCGACGATCGCGAGATGGTCCACCGCGACTTTGACCCCGACGGCGTGCCCCGCGGTCGCGACCAGCCCGAGGAGCTGGCCCGGCCTGCCACCGATTGACGGCTCGAAATCGAGCGGCTCAAGCACCCCGCGCTCGATCAGGCGCCTGGTCACTTGGCTCACGGTCGCCGGGCTGAGATCGAGATCGCGCGCGATCACGGCGCGTGACGTCGGGCCGCGTTGGCCGATGAGGGCGAGGACCGCCATGCGAGTCAGGTCTCCGCTGCCGATTCCCTGATCGTCCATGGCTGCCTCCGCCGACTTCGTCTACCGACTATGCAAAGTTATCGCGGGAAGTCCCCACGACCGACGGTTGTCGCCAGTGGCTCAGAGCTGGAGCGAGCCGATCACGGCCTCGAAGGTCGCGTCGACCGCGGCGGGCACGCTCACCTGGCTGATCGCGAGATCCGGGTCCTTCAGCCCGTGGCCAGTGAGGACGCACACGACTCGGGAGCCTTCGGCGACTGGCGTCTTGAGCAATCCCGCGACCGACGCGGCCGACGCCGCTTCACAGAAGACGGACTCCTCAGCGGCGAGAAAGCTGTAGGCGCCGAGGATCTCCTCGTCGGTGACTTTGGCGATGCCACCTCCAGACTCCGAGGCCGCCGCCGTCGCTCCGTACCAGGAAGCGGGATTGCCGATACGGATCGCCGTCGCGATCGTCTCGGGCTGCTCGATCGGATGGCCGTCGACGATCGGCGCCGCGCCGGCGGCCTGGAAACCGAGCATCCGAGGTAGCCGTGTGGCGTGCCCGGCGGCCCGGTACTCGAGGTAGCCCTTCCAGTAGGCCGTGATGTTGCCGGCGTTGCCCACGGGGATGCAGTGGACGTCGGGGGCGTCGCCGAGCGCGTCGACGATCTCGAACGCAGCGGACTTCTGGCCCTCGATGCGGAAGGGGTTGACCGAGTTGACGACGACCACCGGCGCATGGCGGGGCAGCTCGCGCACGATCTCGAGCGCTACGTCGAAGTTGCCACGGACCTGGAGGACGCGAGCGCCGTGCACAAGCGCCTGGGCCAGCTTGCCGAGCGCGATGTGGCCCTCGGGGATGAGCACGACGCAGGTCATCCCCGCTCGAGCCGCATAGGCCGCGGCCGACGCCGAGGTGTTGCCGGTCGATGCGCAGACCACGGCGCGGGCGCCGTCCTCGAGAGCCTTTGACATTGCGACCGTCATGCCACGGTCCTTGAACGATCCGGTGGGATTGGCTCCCTCGATTTTCAAGAAGACCTCGGCGCCCACCCGGTCCGACAGCCTGGGCGCCGCGAGCAGAGGGGTGTTGCCCTCGTCGAGGGTCACGACGGGCGTCTCGTCCGATACCGGCAGGAACTCCCGGTAACGACGGATGATGCCTTCCCACGCTCGGCCCCCTGTCGGGCCCGGCTCTCCCACTGTGCCGCCCCTGAACGGCGTTATCGCCTCGTCCCCCACCGCGCCGATCTCCTAGTGCTCGGGACCGATGACCCGCAACAGCTGGCCGATCCGTTCGACCGCGTCGAGGTCCCGCAGGCCCGCGAGCGTCGCCTGCACGTCGGCCTCCCGCGCCCGGTGCGTGATGAAGACGAGTCGCGCCTCGTCCCCGAGATCGACCTGCTCCATCGAGCGGATCGACACGTCGTGTCGGCCAAACACCGAGGCCACTGATGCGAGGACGCCGGGCCGGTCGAGCACGTCGATGGCGAGGTAGTACTGGGCCTCGAGCTCGTCGATCGGACGAATCCGCACCCGGTCGCGCGGCGGGAACCAGACGGGACCACCGCGGCTCGAGCTGCGTGCAGCGTCGATGAGGTCGCCGAGGACGGCGCTCGCTGTCGGGCGGCCCCCAGCGCCGCGACCGTAGAGCATGAGCTCTCCGACGGCTTCGCCCTCGATGAACACCGCATTGAACGGACCCCGGACGCCGGCCAGGGGATGGTCCTGGGGCACCATCGTCGGATGCACGCGCACATCGATCGTCGTCGGAAAGTCGCCGTCGCCCTCGATGCGCTCCGCGACGGCGAGGAGCTTCACCTCGTAGCCGAGACGGTGAGCGAAATCGATGTCCGGCACCGCGATCGTCTCGATCCCCTCGCGGTAGACGTCGCCCGCGACGATGTCCGCGTTGAAGGCGATGCTCGCCAAGATCGCGGCCTTGGCCGAGGCGTCGTAGCCCTCGACGTCGGCGGTCGGGTCCCGTTCGGCGTACCCGAGACTCTGGGCCTCCTGGAGAGCCTCTCCGTAACCGATCCGCTCCTCACTCATCCGCGACAGCACGTAGTTGGTCGTGCCGTTGACGATGCCGGTGATCCGGCGTACCCGCTCACCGGCGAGCGAGACCCGCAGCGCGCGAAGCAGCGGGATCCCTCCGCCGACCGCCGCCTCGAACAGCAAGTCCCTCCCCGCCGCCTCGGCCACTGCGTAGAGCTCCGCGCCGAAGTTCGCGAGCAGTTCCTTGTTGGCGGTGACCACCGGCTTGCCGGCCTTCAGGGCGTCGACGATGAGCGAGCGGGCCGGCTCGATCCCACCTATCAGCTCGACGACGACGTCCACGTCCGGATCGGTCGCCACTGCGTGAGCGTCGTGGGTGAGGCGGTCGGGGGCGAGCGTGGTGACTCGCGGCTTCGCGAGATTGCGCACAGCGACTCGCGTGATCTCGAGGCGCACCCCGCTGCGGGCCGCGATCCCGTCGCCGTCGCCGTCGACGAGCTCGACGAGCGCTCCGCCGACGTTGCCGCAGCCGAGCACGCCGACGCGCACCACCGGCCTCTCGACGCCGGCCTCGCCGGTCATGTGCTCGACCACCGGCACAAGGTAGCTGCTCGCCGCGGGCCGGTACTCAGGGCTCGAGCCGGAGCAGGTCCTGCGTCATCTCGCGTCTGACGACGACCGTCGCCTTGCCGTCCCGCACGAAGACCACGGCGGGACGCGCTTGGCGGTTGTAGTTCGACGCCATTGAGAAGCCGTACGCCCCCGTCACGGGCGTGGCCAGCACGTCCCCGACGGCGAGGTCTACAGGAAGGCGCGCGTCGGCGACGAGGACGTCGCCGGACTCGCAGTGCTTTCCCACGATCCGCGCGGCGAACGGCCGCGGCGCGTCCGTCGATCTCGGCAGGAACGCCTCATAACCGCTCCCGTAGAGCACCGGGCGCGGGTTGTCGCTCATCCCGCCGTCGACGGACACGTAGGTGCGGATGCCCGGTAGCTCCTTGATCGTCCCGACCCGATAGCAGGTCAGGCCTGCGGTCGCGACGATCGAGCGCCCGGGCTCGGCGGTGACCCGAACGCCCACCCCCACGCCCGCGGCATCGCACGCGAGGCGGAGGTGCTCGGCCCATGTGGTGATCGACGGCGCCTGCTCCTCGTTGAGGTAGGCGACCCCGAGACCTCCGCCTACGCAGAGCTCGGCGAGGCCGTACGCGTCGAGCAGCGGGGCGAGCGCTGCCACCTCCCGGTCGAAGGCGTCGAGGCGAAAGATCTGGCTTCCGATGTGAGCGTGCAACCCGACGAGCTCGACGCCAGGGAGCTGGGCGAGCGCGTCCGCGGCGACCGTCGCGGCGCCCGAGGCGATCGAGAAGCCGAATTTCGAATCCTCCTGACCCGTCATCACGTACTCATGCGTGTGGGCCTCGACGCCCGGCGTGACCCGGATCATGACGGGCTGCGGGGCGAGCCCTTCGGCGAGGCGGCGACGCCCGAGCGGCTCGATCCGCCGGATCTCGTCGAAGGAGTCGACTACGACCCGTGCCACGCCGAGCCGGAACGCCTCGGCGAGTTCGTCGTCGGACTTGTTGTTGCCGTGCAGAACGAGCCGCTCGGGCGGAGCCCCGGCCGCGAGCGCCGTCTCGACCTCGCCCGACGTCGACACGTCTAACGACATGCCCTCCTCGACGGCGAGGCGGGCCATCGCCTTGCAGAGGAAAGCCTTCGTCGCATACGCGACACCCTCCCCGACTGCTGCGACGGCCTCACGGCACCTGGAGCGCAAGTGCTCCTCGTCGTAGACGAAGAGCGGCGTGCCGATCTCGCCGGCGAGATCGATGATGTCCACGCCCCCCACCGAGAGGCGACCGGCGCCGTCGGTGGTCGCGCTGTCGGGCAGCAGATGACGAGCGAGTGGCGCCGTGCTCGGCGCCCCGGCGTCGACCGCGGGCGCGTCTTCGTTGGACCCGATCCGGCCCGCGGGAACGCTCGACATGGCGAGACGAGGATGCTCGACGCGCGGCTAGCATGCAAGACGGTCCTGGACGCCGCGCGTCGGTGCCGGTCGTGTCGGCGAATTATCGCCGCGGCCGCGGACCCGCAGGCCCTCGTAGCTCAGGGGATAGAGCACCGGCCTCCGGAGCCGGTGGCGCAGGTTCGAATCCTGCCGAGGGCACCAGGGGTTAGCGATACAACTGACCCCACCGCAGCGACAGAACTGCCGAAGAGGCACGGCCAGTATGCACGAGGGGTTGTTTCAGGCGTCCCGGGCGGGTCCCGTGGGCCTCTCCCGTCGGGAACTCCGGAGAAGCAGACGAGCAGGATCAATGTGGTCGCCGGTCCCGCTTAAACCGGTTCGCGAGGTAGGCGTCAACCGCCTTGCGGGAGCTACGCCACACGCCATCGGAGCCCTGTTCTGCTTCGAGGCGACCACGCCGAGCGGCCTGTCGGAGTGCTTCGTAGGACAGCTCGGTGGTGGCAAGGGACGCCAAAGGCACCAAGCGCGCCGGACCCGCAATGTTGGGGACGACGAAACGATGAAGGTTGTCGATGACAGCTCTCGCGATCAACTCGGCGAGTGCTGCGGGATCGCCATGGTCCGCCCGATCGAGCGCTTCGAGATAGGCGTCGCGTTGACGCTTGTAGATGACGGCTGGCGGGAATCCCAGACGGATGAGAACCAGGTTGAGAGCCAGTCGACCGGTACGTCCGTTGCCGTCGATGAAAGGATGGATCCGCTCGAACGAGCTGTGGACTTCAGCCAAGATCACGGGGAGAGTCCGGAGCCCGATCGCGCCACTGGCTACGTCGTGACCGACCTCTGCGACCCTCACGATCCAGTCGCCGACAAGAGCGGGGACGTCTGGCCATGCCGGTGGCCGCATCCCATGGCCGAAGGGATGAATATCGTGTCGGCGGAAACTCCCGGGTGATTCCTGCGGCGTCGCGTCGGGGTGAGGAGCAACCTCCCACGCCTTGACCATCACCTCGTGGTGCACATTTCGTAGCTCGGTGAGGGTGATGAGCTCGCCGGTCGTCCACGCTCCCGGGTCGACCGCCTGCCCATAAACCCAGCGGGCAGCCTCGCCGTAGCCGAAAACTTCCATGTAGTCCTTGAGGACTTTGGCGCCAACCGCTCGGCCTTGATCGAGCAGCGCTTCCACCTCTCGGAGTATCAAGGTGTTGCCCTCGATGGCCGTCGAGTTATGTGCTTCGAGGTGCCAGATGTCACTCCAGATCTGCTGTGCTTCGCTCGGGCGAGGCAGCCCGCCGAGGCGGCGAAGCTCGTCGACAGCGGTCTCGAAACGCCGGTAGACCGCCTCCCGGCTGGGCCGTCCTCTTCCAGCCACCTTGACCCTCCTGGTTCCGGCTCAAAGTTGATACACCTTGTGGTTGATTAATGGTACTGGACAACTTCGTGCCGGTGGGATCTCGATACAGCCACCCCGGATGTAATGGGACAGGACAAAATATGATTGCTTCCGACTCCAGTGCTCGGGAGAGTAGCTACCGGCGGCCGGAGGTCACCGTGGTGGTCACACCGGCCCCGTACGCTCAGGCCATGTCCCATGCCATCCGTCTCACCTCGATCGATGAGCGGTCCCTCCGGGCCGCTTGAAGCCGGCGAGTCGATGCAGTACGACGAGATTGCCCGCTTGCGTGCCCAGCACCCGGCCTGGGTGATGCTGCGATCTGACAATGCCGCGCTCGTGCTGAGCTTCCTCGACCGCGTGTTCATCGAACGCAACGCCAGCGACCTTCCGGCATCGGTGCTCGCCGGTGAGCTGGATGACGAGCTGTTTGCGCTCAACCAGCGCCTCGGCGAGGGCAGGTTCCCGAGGTCCGCCGCCGCTTACCTGGACGACTGGGCTGCTCCAGGTCACGGCTGGCTCCGCAAGTACTACCCGCCGGATTCCGACGAAGCTCACTACGACCTCGCTCCCGCCGTCGAGAAGGCGCTGCTGTGGGTCCAAGAGCTCCGTTCCCGAGATTTCGTCGGTACCGAGTCCCGTTTGAACACCGTCTTCGAGCTGCTCCGCCAGATGGTGTTCGGCGCCGACGAGGACCCCGAGCGGCGCCTGGTCGAGCTTCGACGCCGTCGGGCCGAGCTGGACGAGGAGATCGCCCGCGCCGAGCGCGGCGATGTCGCCGTCCTGGACGCGGTCAGCCAGCGCGACCGCTACCAACAGTTCTCCCGCACCGCCCGGGAGCTGCTGTCGGACTTCCGGGAGGTGGAGGAGAACTTCCGCCGCCTCGACCGCCGGCTACGCGAGCAGATCGCCGGCTGGACCGGTTCCAAGGGAACCTTGCTCGACGAGGCGTTGGGCAGCCGGAACAGCATCGCCGAGTCCGACCAGGGCCGAAGCTTCCAGGCGTTCTACGATTTTCTACTGTCCCACCAGAGGCAGACTGAGCTGACCGACCTGCTCGAACGACTGGCCCAGATCCAGCATCTCCCCGACCAGGACGAGCGGCTGAACCGCATCCACTTCGATTGGATCGACGCCAGCGAGCGGACCCAGACCACCGTCCGGCTCCTCTCCGAGCAGCTACGGCGGTTCCTCGACGACCAGGTGTGGCTGGAGAACCGCCGGGTCTTCGATCTCCTCCGGGGTATCGAAACCAAGGCGCTCAGAGTCCGCCACGAGCAGAATCCGGCGCTGGCGATGGAGCTCGACGACTCCGGTCTCACCGTCAACCTGCCGACGGAGCGACCGCTCTACCACCGACGACGAGCCACTCCGATCGACAGCTCCTCGATACAGGCCGGACAGGACGACTTCGACTCCTCGGCCTTGCTCAGCCAGATGTACGTCGACCGCGACGAGCTGGTCCAGCGGGTGCACACCTCGCTCAGCCGGCGTGACCAGGTAGGGCTCCGCGAGCTCCTGACCGGCGAGCCGTTGGAGCAGGGGCTGGCTGAGTTAATCAGTTATCTCTCCCTTCGCGAGCCCGGGTTCGTCGTGGTGTTCGACGAAAGCCGGCGGGAGCGCATCGAGTGGAGCGCCGAGGAGGTCGACCGGATCGCCGAACTGCCCCGGGTCGACTTCAGCCGCACCCGGCCGGCACCAGAGGCCAGCCACACCGCCGGGCCGGCCCCCGAGGCCGTCAACACGGCACAACCGGTTCCGGAAGCTACCCACACCATCCGGCCAGCCCCTGGCACGAGACGATCGGAGATCCCGTGACCGACATCGCACCTACGGCCGACGCGGGTCCGTCCGACCTGTCGCTGGCCGTGATCCACCTGTTCAAGGGTCCCGTGTACCGCGACACCCACGAGAAGGTCTGGGCGCTTCTCCTCGGCTTGAGAAACCAGATCGCCGACTACGTCGCCGTGCTCGGGGTACAGGTCATCATCGACGAGGCCGAAGGATATGGGTACCTGCGGAGCCGGCCGACCGGCGACGACACACCCGAGATTCCCCGTCTGGTGGCCCGTCGCACGCTGTCGTTCCATATCAGCGTGCTGCTGGCGCTCCTCCGCAAGCGCCTGGCCGAGTTCGACGCCAGCAGCGCGGATATCCGCCTCGTGCTCACGCGTGCCCAGATCATGGAGATGCTGCGCCTGTTCCTACCGGAGTCCAGCAACGATGTCCGCCTGGTGGACGCCGTTGACGCCCATATCAACAAGGTGGTGGACATGGGCTTCCTACGCCGGCTGCGCAGCGAAGTCGACTCTTTCGAGGTCCGCCGGATCCTCAAGGCCTACGTCGACGGGCAGTGGCTCTCCGACTTCGACACTCGGCTCGACGAGTACCTGGCCGAGTTGGGCCTGGACGAGGAGGACGCCTGATGAACGCTCTGTTCAGCACCACGGACCTGGAATCCCTGCGACCGGATCGCCTCCCTGGCTGCAGGCTGCAGCGCCTGGAGGTGTTCAACTGGGGCACGTTCGACGCCAAGGTGTGGTCGTTCGAGGTACACGGACGCAATGCCCTGCTCACCGGCGATATCGGTTCGGGCAAGTCAACTTTGGTCGATGCGCTCACCACCCTCCTGCTGCCGGCGAACAAGATCTCCTACAACAAGGCCGCTGGCGCCGAGACCCGCGAGCGAGACCTGCGCTCGTACGTGCTGGGGCACTACAAGTCCGAGCGCAACGAGACGACCGGGGCCTCTCGCCCCGTCGGCCTGCGTGATACCCGCCACGTCTCGGTGATCCTGGGGGTCTTCGCCAACACCGACTACGACACGACTGTCACCCTGGCTCAGGTGTTCCACGCCCGGGACGTCAATCAGGGCCAGCCGGACCGGTTTTACGTGGTCGCCGACATCGACATGTCGATCGCTGGCGATTTCTCCGACTTCGGTTCCGAGCTGCCGGCGCTGAAGCGGCGATTGCGGAGCAGCGAAGCCCGGGTGTACGACGGGTTCCCCGACTACGGCAAGGACTTCCGGCGTCGGCTCGGCATCGAGTCCGAGCAGGTCATGGATCTGTTCCACCAGACGGTGTCGATGAAGGCCGTGGACAACCTCAACGACTTCGTCCGCAGCCACATGCTCGAACCCTTCGACACCAAGTCACACATCGCCGCACTGGTCGAACACTTCGACAACCTGACCCAGGCCCACGACGCGGTGCTCAAAGCGCGCGCCCAGTTGGAGCTGCTGGCCCCGCTGATCGCCGATCTGGCGTCCCACGACGGGCTGGGCGACACGCTCGCGGCTCTCGGACGCGAGCAGAACGCCGTGCCGTTCTACTTCGCGGACCGCATCCGCTCCTTGTTGGTGGTCGAGATGGAGTCGCTTAGCACCCGAATCGGCGTCATCGAAGGTGAGCTCGAGTCTCTCAGCGCTTCCATGGACGAGCTCCGCAAGACCGAGGCAGCCCTGAGCATCGAGATCGCTGGCAACGGCGGTGATCGGCTGACAGCGATCCAGAACAAGATCGAGAGCAACGAGAGGGAGAAGGAGAACCGCGAGGCCAGATTTACCCGCTTCAACATCCTGCTGGCCGAGGCCGGGCTCGAGCAGGTTTCGGTGGCCGAGCAGTTCCACGCCGCGAGGGAACGGGCCGCAGTCAAGAAAACCGGTTTGGAGACCGATCGCAACGCCATCGGGAACGAGCTGAACGAGATGCGGTTCGAGCAAAGGTCCATCGACGAGGAAGCCCGCCAGGTCAACGACGAGCTGCGCAGCTTGGAGTCCCGCCGGAGCAACCTGCCTCGCACCAGCCTCGAGCTGCGCCACCGACTGTGCGCGGAGCTGTCCATCGCGACCGACGACCTCCCCTTCGCCGGAGAGCTGATCCAGGTCCGGCCGGACGCCAGCGAATGGGAGGGCGCCGCAGAGCGCGTGCTGCACAACTTCGCCCTTTCGCTGCTGGTACCTGACCGCCACTATGGCGCCGTCGCCGCCTGGATCAACGACCGCCATCTGGGGGCGCGGATCGTCTACTTCCGGGTGCCGGCCCGATCTGCGCCGGCGACCGCACCCGAACGTCGGTCCGCCTATCCACTGCTGATCGACATGCTCGACCTGAAACCTGATTCGGGTTTCGAAGCGTGGCTGGGAACCGAGCTCGGCCGGCGAGCCGAACATGCGTGCGTGGACAGCATCGGCGACTTCCGCAACGCGCCGAAAGCGCTGACCCGCGCCGGGCAGGTCAAGGACCGAGACCGTCACGAGAAGGACGACCGGAAGCGGATCGACGACCGCCGGGAGTACGTGCTCGGTTGGACCAACGAGGCGAAGATCGATGCCCTCCTCTCCGACGCCACGGCACTCCAGAAGCGGCTGTCTGCGACATCGGACCTCATCGCCGAGCTCGTCGCCCGTGATGGGACCGCGGAGCAGCAGCTCCGGTCCCTCGCCGGCCTGGAAGAGCACGCGACCTGGGCCGATCTGGACTGGATGACCCTGGTCGGCGAGATCGGCGAACTCCGAACCGAGTACGACCGCATCGAGTCATCGTCCGACCTGCTCGCCCGGCTGAGCGAAGAGCGAGACCGGGTTCGGGACGAGATCAAGACGGCAGATCTCCGGCGTGGGGTCCTGGATCGGAGCCGGGGCGGCGCCGAGTCCGAGCGGAAGTCAGCCGAAACCCGCCTGACGAGCGTCGAGCAGCTCCTGGCTGACACTGATGCCGTCGAGTTGGCGTCGTCGTCGTTCGAGTCGCTGGACCGGCTGGTGTCGTCCGAGCTGGGTGGGACGACCATCGACACCTCGACGCTTGCCAGTGCACAGCAGACCGTCAATACCGAGCTCGGCCAGCAGATCAACCGCGTCACCGAGCGCCAAGGGAAGCTCGGGCAGCGCGTCGTCCGGGCCATGAGTGCCTTCCGCGCCAACTACCCGCAGGAGACCGCCGAGTTCGATGTCGCCTTGGAGTCGGCGAAGGAATATCGAGAGCTCCACGACCGGGTCGCCGATGACGACCTCCCTCGCTTCGAGCAGGAGTTCAAGGATTACCTCAACCAGAACACCATCCGCGACATCGCCGGCTTTTCGGCCCAGCTCAACAAGCAGGAGAAGCTCATCAGGGATCGGGTGGAAACCATCAACACGTCGCTGACCGGCATCGACTACAACGATGGCCGCTACATCCGCCTGGTACCGGACCACACACCGAACACCGATGTTCGCGAGTTCCGGTATGAGCTGCGGGCCTGCACGGACAACGTGGTCGGTGGACAGGGGAACGACCAGTATTCGGAGGAGAAATTTCTCCAGGTCAAGCGGATCATCGATCGGTTCAAAGGCCGTGAAGGCATGACCGATCAGGACCGCAGCTGGACGCGGCGGGTCACTGATGTCCGCCAATGGTTCGTCTTCTCCGCTTCGGAGCGGTGGCATGCCGACGACACCGAGTACGAGAACTACACGGACTCCGGGGGAAAGTCCGGTGGCCAGAAGGAGAAGCTGGCGTACACGATCCTGGCCGCGTCGTTGGCGTACCAGTTCCGGCTGGCCTCGGAGGCAGAGCGGTCGAAGGGCTTCCGATTCGTTGTCATCGACGAGGCGTTCGGCCGGGGATCGGAGATATCGACCCGGTTTGCCCTCACGCTCTTCACCAAGCTCGGGCTGCAGCTGCTGATCGTGACCCCACTCCAGAAGATCCACGTGATCGAGCCGCACGTATCCGCGGTCGGATTCGTCGACAACCTCAACGGCAATCACTCACGCTTGCAGTGCCTCACGATCGAGGAGTACCGGCGCCGTCGCCACGAACGGGGGACCGAGGTGGAAGCCCTCGCGACCGAGGGTCCGGCCGCTTGAGGCCAACATGGACGAACGTCGATCAGCTCATCGCCACCCTGCGGAAACGATGGGAAGGCGGTCGATACCTGCTGGCCTACGCCGCCGGTGTCCCGTGGACCCCGATCACCCTTCCAGTCAAGGCTCCGACGGCTGCGGAGATGCTCGACCAATTCGACGACGCGGTCCGCTGGGTCGAGAAGTTCCGACAGGACAGCCGCACCTTCAGCGGGTCAGAGCGGTTCAGGATCGAGTCTCGCACTGTCCGAGGAAGGAACCTGGGGGCCAACGAAGTACCGGCACGGATCTGGATCGACAGCTTCGAGCAACTTTGCGCGCTGCTCGGCACCACGCGCGACGTCCGTTCGCTCGACGGGATCCTGCAACAGACGCGCATCTCGGTCCCGGGGCTGTTGCCGTGGGTGATTGGCCATCCCCTCCAAGCCATCCAGCATCGGGCGATCTGGGACGAGGTGCTGGCCACCGTCGCTTGGATCGCCGCGCACGACACGCGGCACCTCTACCTGCGCCAGATCGACGTCGAAGGGGTCGACACGAAGTTCGTCGAGCATCGAAAAACGTTGCTCGACAACCTGCTCACCAGCCTGCTGCCCGCGGAGCGCATCCACGCCGGCCACGCCGATTTCGCCCGTCGCTTCGGTTTCCGCTCGAAACCCGATTACACACGGTTCCGGCTGCTGTCCCGACAGCCTGGTTTTCCCACCGGGATCAGCGAGGTGAGACTCCGCACCGACGAGCTCGCCGCTTTTGAGCCAGAGGCCAGCACGGTGTTCGTCGTCGAGAACGAGATCACGTACCTTGCGTTTCCCACGGTCCTCGACTCGATCGTGATATTCGGATCCGGGTTCGGCCTGACCGTCTTGAACGACCTGGCCTGGCTGGAACGCAAGCAGATCGTCTACTGGGGCGATATCGACACCCACGGCTTCGCCATCTTGAGCATGCTGCGATCGCAGTTCCCCTCGGTTCAGTCGATCCTGATGGACCATGAGACGCTGCTGACCCATCCCAAGCAGTGGGGCAACGAACGGGACCCGGGCAACCGGGCGCTCCCTCACCTTACGGAGCCCGAGGAAGCCCTCTACCGGGATCTGATCGAGGACCGATACGGCCACTGGGTGCAACTCGAGCAGGAGCGCGTGCGCTTCGCCATGGTGCGGCGCGCCCTTCAACCATGGACAGCCTGACGGGTCAATACGAGGAGCACTCGGGTGAAGGTTCGAATCGGTCCCGTTCGACCGCAATCCGTGGCCATGTTCTCTGTGCGCGCCGAGCGCGCCATCGTGTGATGTCGCGAATGCAGCCTCGCTGGGCCGGCGTGGCACCGCGTCTCTAGGCCGACACCACTCACCGTGACTTACCGACCATCGGACGCGGTCTATTTGTAGTAACGTGCGGGGGTCGTCGGCTTTGTGCTGTCGCTCCGTCCAGACCCCGCGGAATCGCAACTCTCACCGCGGTTGGTCCCCACCGCCATTCAGCGTGGGTTTTCGCAGGGATAGATCTCCCTGATCGGATGGGCCAGGAGGCTCGACATGAAGATCGGCACCGCTATCTTTCTCCTCGCGCTCGGCGCGATTATCCGCTTCGCCGTCTACACGACCGTGCATGGCATCGCGTTGAATGCCGTAGGAATCATCCTGATGATCGCCGGGGCCTTGGGTCTGATCCTTTCGCTCACGGTCTGGGGCTCGCAGACCTCTCGCACGCACCGACGAACAGTCGTCGACAACGGCGTGGGCAATGCGAGCGTCCGCGATGAGACAGTCACCGTCGACGGAAGCTCCCCGAAAAGCTAGACGTGCATTGAACGCCTGCCAATGATCCATGAATGCCCGGAGGTTTACGTGGATCGGCTACCGGATTTCGAGATCCTTGCCGACAGCAGCTCAGATGATGCATATCTAGATACAGGAGTAGTTCCAAGGGTAGTCATAACCGCGCCGATTCCGATTACTCGGGTGGCCTCCTTCGCGGCAACTGGGCAAGCCACTCCCTACCGACAAAGGCGGCCCACGAGACCGTCAGTGGCTAGGACGTCGGCGCCACTTGGACTTCGCATCTTGGTCACTACGCTCTTGGTGATCGCCATCGGGAGCGTCGGCGGGCTGGTCGCCGTACGGATGCATTCCAAGTCGTCCGGCGCTCCGCGGACCAATTCGCCGTCTCGATTGCCGCGCAATCTGGCGCAAGGCGCCCGATCGCCGGACCGTGCGGTCCTTGTCTCCTCATCCGCGACGGCCATCGTCTACCGCGTCCCGACGAGCTCGTATTCGATCGTGGTAGCCGTCGACCATCCATGCTGGCTGGTCGTAAAATCACCGGCCGGCGCGTCCTCCTCGGTCGTCGCCACGACCCTCTCGCCCAGCGCGAGTCCTAGGTCGATCGCGATCCACGGGAGCGCTTCGATCACGGTGGCGGCGCGAGTTGGGTCGATCACTATCACCGAGGGAACGAAAGTACTCGACGTCATAAATGCACCCGTTCTTGGCGTCGCCTACACCTTCTTACCGCAGGCCGAGAGAACGGGGTAGCAGAGGCCAACGGGGTGCGATTCCCAGCGGAAACGGACGGACCCGTTTACTGGTATGGTGACAACGCCGGAGGTGAGCGCCTTCTTCGGTGTGGCTGCTCCGGACCTCGGCGGCTCTTGCCAAGTGCGGCAGAGGCGAGTTAGCCGATGAGATCCCATGCCCCATCGAACGCATGCCACTATCCCCGAGCCAGCACCGACCTACCTTGATGCTCCGGTAGTTCACGAGCTGCAGTTCGATCCCTTGCTCGAGACCGCTCACCAAGTTGCGCTCGCTGTGGCTTCATGATGAGAGCTCGATCTACGGCCGTCATGACCGGTGCTGCGGCGCTCCTCGCACTCGGGATCGCTCTGCCGGCTGGCGTCGATGCAGCGAGCGCTTCCTCGGCGCTTCCCACGGCGACAACTGGGTCTGTCACATCGGTGAGGCCCACCTCGGCCGTGGTCAACGGGACAGTGAACCCGAATGGCACCGCGACCAAGTGGAACTTTGAGTACGGACTGAGCACGAGTACCAGCTATGGCTCGCAAACGCCGATGTCGAGCGCGAGCTCGGGAACGGCGGACATGCAAGTCTCCGGTTCGCTAACGGGCCTCGCGCCTGCCACGAGCTACCGCTACCGCATCGTCGCGACGAGCAGCGCTGGCACGAAGGACGGCGAGGATGGAATCTTCAATACCTCGGCCGCCCCTGTCGTCGTCACGGGCGCCGCTACCGGCCTCACTGCGTCCTCGGCGACCCTGAAAGGCATCGTCAACCCCGAGGCTCTCGCTACCAGTTGGTACTTCGAGTACGGGCCGACTACGAGCTATGGGTCGAAGACGCCCGCGCGGTCACTGGCGGCGAGCCCCAACAACACCAATATCAGTGCAGCCATCTCGAACCTCGCACCGAAGACCACCTTTCACTACCGACTCGTGGCGACGAGTAGTGCGGGCACCAGCCTCGGCGTCGATTTCGCGCTCACAACCGGGCTGTCGGTGACGCTCAACAGCTCGGCGTCCGCCTTCGTCTATGGAGGCTCCGTCATCCTCTCCGGCACGGTCGCGGACGGACGCGCCGGTGATCACGTCGCGGTGATGAGCGAACAGTTCAATCAGACCGGCTTCTCGGGCATTGCTGCGATCACGACTGGGAATGGTGGTACGTGGAGCTACTCGGCGAGCCCAACGGTGCGAACGACATTCAAATCCACAGCGAACGGCGGGACGAGCTCACCGATCGTCGTCAGCGTTACGCCCGCGGTCTCCTTGACCCTGCTGTCTGGAGGACGCCTCTCGACCCGGGTCGTTGGAGCCGTCTCCTTCGCCTCTCATGTACTTCAGCTGCAACGGCTGTCAAACGGCCTCTGGGTGACCTGGAAGCACGTACGTCTCGATGGCAACGCCCGTGCGATCTTCTCGACCTCGCTACCCAGAGGACGAACGGAGATTCGCATGGCAATCGGGCCATTCGTCCCGGGCGTCGACCAGGCAGCCCCGGGATATCTCGCTGGTTTCAGTCGAGCGCTCAGTTACAGGCGATAGCGGAGGACTGAACGCCATGGCTTCCATCGACTCCGTGCCCGTCTCCGGTTCGGTTGTCTTGTCGCCCGCGCAATGGGACGGCGACTGTGCCGTCGTCTGGCTTCGAGGCGAGCACGACATCTCTACCGTCGACGCGCTGTCCGAGATAATCTTCCGGTCGATCGGGCTCGATGACGCGAACCTCATCCTCGATCTAAGTGAAGTGCTGTTCATGGATGCCGCCACGGTCGGGGTGATCATCCGGACACGGGAATTTCTACGACTTCGGTCGCGCTCGTTGGTGCTGCGATCGCCCTCCCGAAGAGCGCGGTTCCTCCTCGACCTGTGTGGTCTCTCAAATCTCCTGGGTCCCCGATCTACTGCTGCGTCTACGACAGGAGGCGCTGGCGCGCTCGGCTCGTGGGTCGCGGTGCCGACGACCGATCGAGTCGACGACCGCGCTGACCCGTTCGAGCTGAACCCCTCGAGCACCCCCACCCCGGGCCGCGCCAATCACATTTCTGCCGACCGCGAGGCATCAAGGGAGGTCGCCTCCCATCGCGCGGATGATCGCACGACGATCCGTGTCAATTGCGGAAGTCCGTGAGCCGTGGCGGGCGAACGCCGGCAAGGCATCCTCTCCAAGCTCGTCGACAGCACAGGAGCGGGACTGGGCACGAAGCGACTGTGTGAGGTGTGCGCCGCGGTCACCGGTATGAGCGGCGCCGGGATAATGCTGATGTCCGGCGACGTGCCCCGAGGCTCGGTCTGTACCACTGACGACGTGAGCAACATCATCGAGCAGCTGCAGTACGACCTCGGGGAGGGGCCTTGCGTAGATGCCTTCCGGCAGGACCGGCCCGTTCTCGAGCCCGACTTGGACTCTCCGAGCACCCCTCGTTGGCTCGCGTTCAGGGGGCCGGCCGTCGAGGCGGGCGTGCGGGCCGTGTTCGGCTTCCCCCTTCGAGTCGGAGCGGTGCGACTCGGGGCGCTCAACCTCTACCGCGACCGACCCGGACCGCTGACCGACGATCAGCACGCGGATGCCCTGATCTTGACAGACGTCGCCGCCCAGGCCCTCCTCGTGCTGCAGGCCGGCGCCACGCCCGGGAAGATCGCCGCCACCCTCGAGGTGGGGGCTAACTTCCAGTACGTGGTCCACCAGGCCTCGGGCATGGTCGCCGCTCAGCTCGACGTCGGCGTCGGTCAAGCCCTCGTCCGTCTCAGGGCGCACGCCTTCGGCAACGACCGCCCTCTCGCCGAGGTTGCACAAGACGTCGTGGCACGGAGATTGCGCTTCGATGACCGCAGCGGAGAGAGAGATCCTGTCCCGTGAGCAGGCTTCTATGGGGGGGCTACGATCGACTCTGCACGGCACGGATCTAGAATGGGCCGCAGCGAAGTCCCTCCTGGGGCTGGGGACAGCCACATGGGCCGAGGTGAACGGAGCTCCGATGCCTAGAGAAGCGACGCTTGCCAGAACATTCGTGGAGCTGGCCGATTCACTCGTAGCCGACTTCGACGTGGTGGAGTTGCTGACCCGGCTGGCTGACCGTTGCGTCGACGTGCTCGATGTCGCCGCCGCGGGAATCATGCTCGTCGCACCTGAGGGGGACTTGCGAGTCATCGCGTCCTCGAGCGAGGCGATGCGCGTACTCGAGCTGTTCGAGTTGCAGGCCCAAGAGGGACCCTGTGTCGACTGCTATCGCACGGGCCAACCCGCGGTGAACCAGGACCTGGCCACGGTCAACGGCCGTTGGCCCCTGTTCGCGGCCGAGGCGCTCGGGGCCGGGTTCCGTTCGGTACACGCGCTTCCGATGCGGCTGCGCGGCACCATAATCGGCGCCCTCAATCTCTTTCGCATCGACCAAGGCGAGATGACACCGGCGGACGTCGATGCGGCCCAAGCCCTGGCCGACGTCGCCACGATCGGCATCCTCCAGCACCGTGGCGCAGCAGAAGCGCAGGTCGTGAACGAACAGCTAAACCACGCCCTCAACAGTCGCGTCGTCATCGAACAGGCCAAGGGGATGGTCGCCGAGCGCGAGAGCCTCGACATGGAGCAGGCGTTCGCCAGATTGCGCAAGCACGCCCGCAGTCACAACCTTCGGCTGGTGGATGTCGCTCGTGACATCATCGCCGGCACCATGCCCGCCTCCGCGCTCGACGCACTGGCGCCTGCGAAGCACACCTGAGCCAGATCCATGCCTGAGCTGCCGGAGATGCAGGCACTCGCCGAGCGTCTCGGCCCGCTCCTGTCGGGTGCTCGGCCCTCCGTGGTCGCGGCGCTCGGATTCTCGGCGTTGAAAACCGTGTCGCCGAGACCGGACGATCTCGTAGGCCGCCGGGTGACCGCCGTCGGTCGGCGGGGCAAGTACCTGCTCACTGAGCTCGAGGGTGGGCTCCGACTCCTTGTCCACCTCGGCCAGGCTGGACGTCTCGACGTCGAACAGCCCCCGAAGGCGACCAAGCCACGCGGCGCCGTCGTGCGCGTGACGTTCGACTCCGGCATCGCGATCCTCGTGCGCGAGTTCGGCACCGAGCGCAAGGCCGCCTGGTGGGTGCTCGGGCCGGGCGACGACGGACCGCTGGCAGGGCTGGGGCCGGAGGCGGGATCCGACGACTTCGGGGAGCTCGTCATGACGACCGACAGCGGCCAGCGGCTCCACACGTGGCTGCGCGACCAGCACGTCGTGGCCGGCCTCGGGCGCGGCTATGCCGACGACGTCCTCAACCGCGCCCGCCTCTCGCCCTTCGCGTCGCCGGGCTCGCTCGACACCGACGAACGACAGCGGCTGCTCGGAAGCGTCCGGTATGTGCTCGCCGAAGCGCTCGCCCGCGAACGCGAGAGGACCGGGGGGCTCTCGGAGGCTCGTCTCGGCGAACGCTTCGCTGTGCACAACCGCAAAGGTGAGCCGTGCCCAAACTGCGGATCGCCACTCTCTGCGATCTCGTATGCCTCCTACGAGATCGACTACTGCAGCACGTGCCAGACCGGCGGTCGCGTGCTGGCCGACCGCCGCATGTCGCGCCTGCTGCGCTGATACGACGCCACCGCCATCCGGGCACTGCATCGGCGGGTGACAAGATGAGCCATGGCCGACGTCAGGAAACTGCTCGAGTCGCGGCTGCGCGCGGCGTTCGACGCGATCGACCCGGGAGCCGACCCGGTGCTTCGCCCGTCCGAGCACGCCGACTACCAGGCCAACGGCGCGCTCGCGCTCGGCAAGAAGCTCGGCCGGGCGCCACGCAAGATCGCCGAGCAGGTTGTCGCCGAGGCGCGCCTGGACGACATCTGCGAGCTTGTTGAAGTCAGCGGTCCCGGATTCGTCAACTTGAGCCTCGCGGAGGATTTCCTTTCTCGACAGCTCGCGTCGATCGCCGACGACGAACGCCTCGGCGTCGACGTGGCTCCCGTCCCCCAGCGAGTTGTCGTCGACTACTCGGCGCCCAACGTCGCCAAGGAGATGCACGTCGGCCACCTCCACGGGACGATCATCGGCGACGCCTTGTGCCGGGTCCTCACCTTCGTTGGTCACGAGGTGATCCGTCGGAACCACGTCGGTGACTGGGGAACGCCGTTCGGCATGCTGATCGAGCACCTCGTCGACGTCGGGGAGTCCGAGGCGGTCGAGGAGCTCTCCGTCGGCGATCTGGACGGCTTCTACCGACAGGCGCGGGCTTCGTTCGACGCTGAGGAGGCGTTCCGGGAGCGGAGCCGGCGTCGGGTCGTGCTGCTGCAGTCCGGAGACGAGGAGACACTCAGGCTCTGGCACGTCCTCGTCGCCGAGAGCGTCCGCTACTTCGAGGAGGTCTACGCCAAGCTCGGCGTGCTCCTCGAACCCGAGGACATCGTCGGCGAGAGCTTCTACAACCCGATGCTCAACGACGTGGTCCGCGATCTCGACGCGCTCGGCCTGCTCGTCGAGAGCGAGGGCGCCCGCTGCGTCTTCCCGGCCGGCTTCGTGAACCGCGACGGCGACCCGTTGCCGCTCATTGTGCAGAAGTCGGATGGTGGATTCGGCTACGCCGCCACGGACCTCGCGGCCATACGGGACCGTGTTGGGGGACTTGGAGCCAATCGGATCCTGTACGTCATCGGCAGCCCGCAGTCCCAGCACCTCGCGATGTGCTTCGCGGTCGCGCGCCTCGCGGGCTGGCTCCCCCAGGACGTCGAGGCCGTCCACGTCGCGTTCGGCAACGTCCTCGGCGCGGACCACAAGATGCTGAAGAGCCGGGCGGGCACGTCGGTGAAGCTCGTCGAGCTGCTCGATGAGGCAGTCGAGCGCGCGGCGAGGGCCGTCGACGAGCACGACGGTCCCGGCGACAGCAACGAGCGCGCCCGGATCGCTAGGTCGCTCGGCATCGGGGCCGTGAAGTACGCCGACCTCTCGACCGACCGGCTGCGCGACTACGTGTTCGACTGGGACCGGATGCTTGCCTTCGACGGCAACACGGCTCCCTACCTGCAATACGCGCACGCCAGGATCCGTTCGGTCTTGAGGCGCCCCGAAGCCGGCGGGCCCCCGGCGGCGACCCCGCCGGCGCTTCGAGCACCGGCCGAACGAGCGCTCGCCGTCGCGCTTGTCGGCTTCGACGAAGCGGTCAACGCCGTCGTCGAGGCGAACGCGCCGAACAAGCTCACCACCTACCTCTACGACCTCGCGTCGACCTTCACCTCGTTCTACGAGACGTGCCCTATCCTCAAGGCCGCCACGGACGAGGAGCGACGCAGCAGGCTGCTGCTCGCCCGCCTCACCGCGGACGTCCTCGCTCTCGGCCTCGACCTGCTCGGCATCGAGGCGCCCGAACGGATGTGAACCCGAGGGCTTTGCGCTCCCCGAGCGATGAGAGCGCTCAGCCCGAACTGACGGCCGGCACCAAGCGGACGACGATCGACTTCGACGTGGGGGTGTTGCTCCCGTCGGCGGTGCTGCCCAGCGGCACGAGGACATTGGCCTCGGGAAAGTACGTCGCACAACAGCCACGGGCCGTCGGGTAGCCGACGAGGCGAAAACCTCTCGCAACTCGGGTCGTGCCATCGTGTTCCCCGACGAGGTCGACCATCGTCCCTTCTTCGAGGCCGAGCGCCGCCACGTCGTCTGGGTGGACGAACACGACGCGCCGTCCCCCGTGGACGCCCCGGTAACGGTCCTCGAGGCCGTAGATCGTCGTGTTGTACTGGTCGTGCGAACGCACGGTCTGCATGAGCAGACGACCCTCGGGGACAGCGACGACGGTGAGCTCGTTCACGGTGAAGCGCGCCCTGCCGGTAGCGGTCGGGAACTCGCGCTTGTCGCGCGGGGGGTGCGGCAGGACGAAGCCTCCCGGGCGGCGGACCCGCTCATTGAACTCTTCGAAGTCGGGGACGACGCGTGCTATCCGCTCACGCACGAGGTCGTAGTCGTCGGCGAGGCGCTCCCACTCGACCGTCGAGCTCTCCCCGAGCGTGTGCCGAGCCAGACCGCAGACGATCGCCACCTCGCTCATGAGCTCGTCCGACGCGGGCCTCAGGTTGCCCGTGGACAGATGGACCATGCTCATCGAGTCCTCGACGGTGACCGCTTGCGCCTTGCCCCGACGCAGGTCGAGCTCGGTGCGACCGAGGCACGGCAGGATGACCGCCTCGCGACCGGTCACCGCATGGGACCGATTGAGCTTGGTCGAGACCTGCACCGTGAGCTCGCACGAGCGAAGCGCCGCCTCGGTCACGTCGGTGTCGGGGGTCGCGGCAGCGAAGTTGCCGCCCATGCCGACGAACACAGTGACCTTGCCGTCACGCATCGCCCGAATCGTGTCGACGACGTCGTAGCCGTGCTCCCGCGGCGGGGCGAAGCCGAACTCCGCTCCGAGCGCGTCGAGAAAGCTCGCGGCCGGCTTCTCGTAGATGCCCATCGTCCGGTCACCTTGGACGTTGCTGTGCCCACGCACCGGGCAGACGCCGGCGCCGGGCCGGCCGATGCTCCCTCGAGCGAGCAGGAGGTTCACCACTTCGCGGATGGTCGGGACGGAGTTCTTGTGCTGCGTGAGCCCCATCGCCCAGCAGACGACGATCCGGTCGTTGGCCGCTACGAGCTCGAACACCGCCTCGATCTCGGAGCGCGTGAGCCCTGTCGCCTCGGCGACGAGGTCCCAGTCGAGCAGCCTGAGGTGCTCGGCGTAGGCCTCGAAGCCGTCGCAGTGCGTCGCTATGAACTCCCGGTCGAGCAGGCGTGCGCCGCCGTCCTCCGCGTCGAGCATCAGCCTGCCGAGCGCCTGGAAGAGCGCCAGGTCGCCGTTGACACGGATCTGCAGGTAGAGGTCGGCCAGATCGGTGCCCTGGCCGAGAAGGTCCTTCGGTCGCTGCGGATGGCGGAAGCGGATCAGGCCCGCCTCGCGGAGCGGGTTGACGGCGACGATCCGTGCGCCGTTCTCCTTGGCGCGCTCCAGCGCGGTCAGCATCCGCGGGTGGTTGGTCCCGGGGTTCTGGCCCACGATGAGGATCAAGCCGGCGTGAAGGATGTCGTCCAGCGTGACGCTACCCTTGCCGACGCCGATCGTCTCGCTGAGTGCGGTCCCGCTCGACTCGTGGCACATGTTCGAGCAGTCCGGCAGATTGTTCGTCCCGAAGCTGCGGGCGAAGAGCTGGTAGAGGAACGCCGCCTCGTTGCTCGTGCGGCCCGAGGTGTAGAAGGCCGCGCCGTCCGGGCTCGGGAGCGCGCGGAGCTTGCCCGCTATGAGCTCGAAGGCCGCTTCCCAGGAGATCGGCTCGTAGTGCGTCCCCCCGGGCGGGAGCCACATCGGCTCGGTGATGCGACCTTGCTTGCCGAGCTCGAACCCCGGCATCCGAGCGAGGTCCGCCACGCCGTGGTCGGCGAAGAACTGCCGGCTCACCCGCCGCGTCGTCGCCTCCTCGGCGACGGCCTTCGCGCCGTTCTCGCAGAACTCGATGTGTGAGCGGTCCGTGGGCTCGGGCCACGCGCATCCCGGGCAGTCGAAGCCCCCGATCTGGTTCAGCTTCGACAGCGTCCGCAACGACCGCACGAGTCCCATCTCGCCGAGGGCGTGGCGCGTCGTCGAGATCACCGCGGGCACTCCGCCCGCGACCTGCTTCGGCTTTCCGATGCCGAGTCCCGGCTCCGTCGGCCCTGCCTCGCTCATGAGCGCACCACGCTCATGAAGATGGCTTGCTCACGTGCTGCGGCGAGAACACGATCCGCTCGCGCCCCGCGTAGACCGTGCAGCGATCGCCGCGGACGAAGCCCACGAGGGTCATCCCGGTCTCGGTCGCCAAGCGCACCGCCAGGCTCGTCGCTGCCGAGACTGCGGCGACGATCGGGATCCCGGCCTGGAGCGCCTTCTGCACGATCTCGAAGGAGATCCTGCCGCTCACGATGAGCATGACGTCCGCGAGGGGCACGCGATCTTCGAGCAGCGCCCAGCCGACGACCTTGTCGACGGCGTTGTGCCTACCGACGTCCTCGCGAAGGGCGAGCACCGTGGCGTCGGGGGCGACAAGGGCGGCCCCGTGCAACCCGCCCGTCGCGGCGAAGCCCCGCTGTCCCGCGGACAGCAGCTCGGGAAGGCTGGCGAGCAGATCGACGCCGACCACGGGGCCGCTGCCAAGCTCGGGGTGGCCGGCGAGGCGCACCGACTCGATCGAGGCCGAGCCGCATACCCCGCAGGCGCTCGAGGTGACGACGTGGCGCTCGAGAACGGTTCTCCTGGGAGCACCGGCGAGCTCGGCGGTGACGACGTTGTACCGCTGCTCCGGCACGAGGTCCCGGTCGAGGCAGTACGCGATGCGCCGTAGCTCGCCGGGCGACGCGACGACGCCCTCGGAGAGAAGGAAGCCCGCTACGAGCTCGAAGTCGTGGCCTGGGGTGCGCATCGTGATCGAGAGCGTGGAGGCAACAGGCCGCCCGTCGGGGGCATGCTCGCCTGGCGTCAAGAGCCGGATCTCGAGCGGCTCCTCCACCGCGAGCTGGTCCGAGCGAGCGGCCAGTCGCCCGTCTCTTCGCTCGTAGACGGTGCTCGGCGCCGTCGGCACGCGGCCTCCGGTTATACCCAGATCGAGCGGCGCGCGTCGGGCGGCCGCCGCCGTGCGCCTCGAGCCGGTCATCGTGGGTCGGTACGACCGTCGGCGGCGTCTTCGACGGCCATGGACCCAGCGATCTCACTGGCACGCTCCGGCGCTACACCGGCCCTCGCGGCGAGCCAGCAGGCGACGGGTGCGGCGGTCCGCTCCGAGGCGTGGGCCGCCGTACCGGCGAGCGCGAGCAGCTGGTCGACCTCGTCCGGGCTCGGCGCGGAGACCCCGAGGCGCTCGGCGAATGCAGCGAGCCACTGTTCGCCCGTGGGGGTCCCGGCGCCGGTGGGGCTCATCGCGCCGATGCTAACGGCAGCGACCCACGCCGTCCGGACGGCGTTCGACCAGGCCCGCCCATCCGCTCGTGATCTACGGCCGGTGCTCGCTCGGCGGCTCGGCCTCTCTATGCTGCACGCCGATGGAGCAGCACCACGACGACGACCGGTCCGAGGCGCTCGCCCACTTTCCGCACCTCGACCGCCGGGGCAACGCCCGCATGGTCGACGTGACCGGCAAAACCCCCTCCGAGCGCCGCGCACTAGCGCGCGGCCGCGTGGTCATGAATCCGGCGACGGCCCGGCGGGTCGCGGCCGGTGACCTGCCGAGCGGCGACGTCCTTGCCGCGGCCAGGACTGCTGGGATGTTCGCGGCGAAGCAGACCTACGACCTGCTCCCGCTCTGCCATCCGCTCCTGCTCGGCGCGATCACGGTCGACTTCTCGATCGGCGCGAGCTGGGTCGAGGTGACCGCCGGGATCGAGGCGCTGGACCGAACCGGTGTGGAGATGGAGGCGCTCACGGCCTGCAGCATCGCAGCGCTGACGATCTATACGGCGTGCAAGTCCCTCGACCGCACGATGGCCGTCGAGGGCGTAACGGTGTGGGAGAAGTCAGGCGGGCGATCGGGCAGCTGGGTGCTCGACGCCGACGGCACGGTGCATCACAATCCCTCGCCCCAGACGCCCGAGCGTCGGTGAATCGGTCCTGAGCCGCTCCGCAGCGACGTCGCGGGCGTGCCGGTGCGCAGGGCGATGATCTCCGCGCAGATCGACACCGCTGTCTCCTCGGGCGTATTGGCGCCGAGGTCGATGCCGATCGGCGCCATCACTCGAGCCAGCTGGACCTCGTCGACGCCCTCCGCGCGGAGCCGCTCGACGCGACCGGCGTGGGTGTGCCGCGACCCCATGGCGCCGATGTAGCCAACGCTTGTCCTCAGCGCTGTGACGATCGCCGGCACGTCGAACTTGTGGTCGTGCGTGAGCACGCACAGTGCGTCGCGAGGGCCGAGCACGGGAGCGACCTTGGCAAGGTAGCGGTGGGGCCAGTCCACGACGACCTCGTCCGCATCGGGGAAGCGCTCGGGGGTGGCGAACGTCGGACGGGCGTCGCAGACCGTGACGCGGTAGCCGAGGACCTTCGCGACTTTGACAAGAGCCGCGGTGAAGTCGACGGCGCCGAGGACGACCATGCGATCGGGCGGCAAGAACACCTGCAGGAACACGGTGACCTCAGAGCGTTCCCGCTCGCCGTGGCCACCGTAGTGCGAGGTGGCGCTCCGGCCGGTTTCGAGCGCGCCGAGCGCATCTCGGAGCACTGCTTTATCGAGATCGGGGTTGCCGAGCGAGCCGATCGTGGCGTTGTCGCGGCGCGACAAGATCTTGGCTCCGAGCGCCGGGAGCGGCTCGGCGATCGGAGCGCCGTCGAGCGACGTCTCGACCACGGTGGCCAGGGCCGCGGGCTCACCCGAGCGCAAGCACTCCCGGAGAACGTCGAATAGCCCTACCACTGGTCGAGGGGCTCGACGAATACCCGGATGATCCCACCACAAGTGAGGCCCACCGAGAACGCCTCGTCGTCGGAGTATCCGAAGGTGCACAGACGCGGCTCCCCCGACGCCAATACCTCGAGGGCCTCCGCTACGACCGCACCCTCGACACATCCTCCCGACACCGAACCCGCGACCTCGCCGTCCTCGCTCACCCCCATCGCGGCGCCCGGATCGCGCGGACCGGAACCGTTCACCGCGACGACGCGAGCGAGGGCTACCCGGCGCCCGGCGGCCTGCCACCTCGCGATCTCGTCGAGAAGCTCCTTCATAGCCGGCCTCCTTGCGCTGGAGCGCACCGATTGCCTCGCCTGCATACAACACTACCCAGCGTTCGTGAGACGTGTCCGCAGGAAAACGTTGGAAACCGCCCGAATCACGAGCGCGGCTCCGACGTTGCGAGCACGGACCTAAGCAATCCCTTAGGTCCGCGTTGACAGCACGCTAAGACGGGGCGCATGCTGCCCGAGCCAGCGGAGTGTGAGGACGAGACGTGAACGGACCGACCTGGTTGGCGGACGCCTTCGCCGCGATCATGATCGCGACTGCGATGTGCTGCGGTGGCCTGTTAGTCGCGACTCGCGTGCGATATGGCCGCTTCGCCGGCGACGCCGTGCTACACCTCGCGATGGGCGTGGCAATGACGTGGATGCTCCTCGGGACTCTCGAGCGCCGCTGGGTCGTGCCGTTCGCGGCCGCGTTCGCCGGCGCGGCGGGGTGGCTCATCGGGCAGCTCTTGCGCCATCGCGCGCCGACGAGCGCGCCGGCAACCCAGCACCGCCTTCAGCACCTCGTCGCTTGCGCAGCGATGATCTACATGTTCCTCGGGCTGTCCCTTCGCAGCTCCGGAGCCAGCCGGTCCTCCGGCACCACGGCGATGATCGATATGGCCGGCAGATCCGCGTTGGGCGCGAGCTACTCGTTGCTGGCTCTGCTCCTGGCAATCGTCCTGCTCGGTTACCTAGCGTGGAACGTCGGCGAGCTCGCCGCCCTCGGCGGGACACGATCATCGCTCGTCTCCGCTCCAGGAGTCGGCGTTGGATCCGGCGAGGGACCGCGGTTTGCTCCACGACTCATGCTCGGCTGCCAGATCGCGATGGGCATGGCGATGGCGTACATGCTCCTCGCGATGGCCTGAGCGGGCGGGCATTGGTCGCCCGGCGGGCGAGCTAAGGCTTCCCTTAGGTCACCATTGACAATGGCTCCCACATGGGGCGCATACTTCGATCAACGACGAAGTGGGGGGATTGCCATGCAGGTCCCGGCCCCATTCGAATACGAGCGCGCTACTGGCGTCGACGACGCCATCGCTCTCTTGGACCGGCTCGGCAGCGCTGCGCGGCTCGTCGCGGGCGGCCACAGCCTGCTCCCGATGATGAAGCTGAGGTTGGCGAACCTCGAGTACCTGATCGACATCAACGACCTCCACGGAGAGCTCGGGTACATCGAGGTGGAGCCTGGACAGCTTCGTGTCGGCTCCATGACCCGCCATCGCGAGCTGCTCGAGTCCGACCCCCTTGCCGAGGCGTTCCCGATCTTCCGCGACGCCGAGAGGGTGATCGCCGATCCGGTTGTCCGAAATCGCGGCACCATCGGCGGGTCGCTCTGCCAGGCAGATCCCTCGGAAGACCTCTCCGCCGTGTGCACGACGCTCGACGCCAGCTGCCTCATCCGCGGCAGCTCGGGCAGCCGGGAGGTCACCATGGCGGAGTTCTACCGGGGGCCGTACGAGACCGCCGTCGGCGACGACGAGATCCTCATCGAGATCCGGATCCCGGTCAGGCCGAACGGCTCGAGCGCCTACGAGAAGGTTGAGCGGCGCGCCGGCGACTGGGCCGTCGTCTCCTGTGGCGCTGCAGTATGGATGGACGGCGACGTCATCAGCGACGCGCGCGTCGGGCTCGCCGCGGTCGGACCCAACACGACGGGCATCCCCGCGATCTCGGAAGCGCTCCGGGGCAAGGTTCCCTCCGAGGATCTCTACGCCGAGGCCGGCGCGATCGCCGCGGAAAACTGCACTCCGAGCACCGACATGCGGGGAAGCGCCGAGTACAAGCGCCATCTCGCTAATGAGCTCACGCGTCGAGCGCTGCGCCGGTCCACAGCCCGAATCCACGGACAGGGGGTCTGAGATGCAGGTCTCGATGAGCGTCAACGGCGACGAGGTCACCGAGGAGATCGAAGCCCGCATGCTGCTCGTCCACTTTCTGCGTGACCAGCTGGGACTCACCGGCACCCACTGGGGGTGCGACACGAGCAACTGCGGGACCTGCGTGGTGTGGATGGACGGCGAACCGGTGAAGTCCTGCACGGTGCTGGCCGCGATGGCCGGCGGGCACGAGGTGCGCACCGTCGAAGGACTTGAGCGCGACGGAGAGCTCGACCCCGTACAGCAGGGCTTCATGGAGTGCCACGGACTCCAGTGCGGCTTCTGCACTCCGGGGATGCTGATGACTGCCCGAGCGCTGCTCGACCGCAACCCGAGCCCCTCCACAGACGAGATCCGCCAGGCGATCTCCGGGCAGATCTGCCGCTGCACCGGCTATGCCACCATCGTCCGCTCCATCCAATGGGCGGCCTCCTACGAAGCGGCAGCCACGGTCGGGAGCGCATCGTGACCGTCGTAGAGCCACGCCCCCTCGACTCCTTCATCGACAACGACGAGAAGCCGATCGGCTACGGCCGGATGCTGCGCAAGGAGGACCCGCGATTCATCCGGGGAAAGGGCAGGTACTGCGACGACGTGCAACTGCCCGGGATGCTGCACCTCGCGATCTTGCGCTCCCCCGTCGCGCACGCTCGCATCGTCAGCATCGACACGAGCGCCGCGGAGGCCCATCCGAAGGTCAAGGCCGTCGTCACGGGCGCAGCGCTGGCCGAGAAGGGCCTCGCGTGGATGCCGACTCTCTCCAACGACGTCCAAGCCGTCCTCGCCACCGACAAGGTCCGCTTCCAGGGCCAGGAGGTCGCCTTCGTGGTGGCCGAGGACCGGTACGTGGCGCGCGACGCGCTGGAGCTGATCGACGTCGAGTACGAGATCCTCGATCCTGTGATCGATGCCCGCAAGGCGCTCGAGCCGACCGCACCGGTCATTCGCGACGACATCGAGGGCAAGACCGACAACCACTGCTTCGACTGGGAGACGGGTGACGAGGCAGCCACCAACGCGGTGTTCGACGCGGCGGAGGTGACCGTCAGCCAGGACATCGTCTACCCCCGAGTACACCCCGCACCGATGGAGACCTGCGGATGTGTCGCCGACTACGAGCGGGTCGAGGGCAAGCTCACCCTGTGGTCGACCTCGCAGGCGCCGCACGCACACCGCACGTTGTACGCGCTGGTGGCAGGCCTTCCCGAGCACAAGATCCGTGTGATCTCGCCGGACATCGGCGGGGGCTTCGGCAACAAGGTGCCGATCTATCCCGGCTACGTCTGCGCGGTCGTCGGCTCCATCGTCACCGGCAAGCCCGTGAAGTGGATGGAGGACCGATCGGAGAACCTGATCAGCACCGGCTTTGCCCGCGACTACATCATGCGAGGCGAGATCGCCGCGACACGGGACGGCAAGATCCAGGCGATCCGCACGCACGTGCTCGCCGACCACGGCGCGTTCAACGGCACGGCGGCTCCGGTGAAGTTTCCCGCAGGATTCTTCGGCGTCTTCACCGGTAGCTACGACCTGGAAGCCGCCTACTGCAAGATGACCGCCGTCTACACGAACAAAGCTCCCGGCGGTGTGGCCTACGCGTGCTCCTTCCGCATCACCGAAGCGGTGTACCTCGTCGAGCGCATCGTCGACTGCTTGGCCTACGAGCTCGACATGGACCCGGTGGAGCTGCGCATCAAGAACTTCATCCAGCCCGAGCAGTTCCCCTACACGACCAAGACCGGCTGGGTCTACGACTCGGGCAACTACGAGCCTGCGATGCGCCTCGCGATGGAGATGGCCGGCTACGAGGCGCTGCGACGTGAGCAGGCGGAAAAGCGCGCTCGCGGCGAGCTGATGGGCATCGGCGTGTCGTTCTTCACCGAGGCCGTCGGTGCCGGCCCCCGCAAGAACATGGACATCCTGGGCCTCGGCATGGCGGACGGCTGCGAGCTGCGCGTGCACCCGACAGGCAAGGCTGTCGTGCGTCTCTCGGTGCAGTCCCAGGGCCAGGGTCACGAGACGACCTTTGCCCAGATCGTCGCCGAGGAGATCGGCATACCGCCGGCCGACATCGAGGTGGTCCACGGCGACACGGACAACACCCCGTTCGGTCTCGGCACCTACGGCAGTCGGTCCACCCCGGTGTCGGGAGCGGCTGCGGCGCTCGTCGCCCGAAAGGTGCGGGACAAGGCCAAGATCATCGCGTCGGGAATGCTCGAGGTGTCCGTCGCCGACCTCGAGTGGCAAAAAGGTGCCTTTGTCGTACGGGGAGATCCGTCGAAGTCGGTAACCATCCAGGCGATCGCGATGAGATCGTACGGCGCCGGCGACCTCCCCGAGGGGATCGAGGGCGGCCTCGAGGCGCAGATCTGCTACAACCCCGAGAACCTCACCTACCCGTTCGGCGCCTACATCTGCGTCGTCGACATCGACCCGGGCACCGCAGAGGTCAAGGTGCGTCGCTTCGTAGCCGTGGACGACTGCGGCACCCGGATCAATCCGATGATCATCGAGGGCCAGGTGCACGGCGGGCTCACCGACGGCGTCGGGATGGCCCTCATGGAGATGATCGCATTCGACGAGGACGGCAACTGCCTCGGAGGATCGCTGATGGACTACCTCATCCCGACGGCGCTCGAGGTGCCTGACTGGGAGACCGGCTACACGGTGACGCCGTCACCACATCACCCGATCGGAGCGAAGGGCATCGGCGAGTCGGCGACCGTTGGATCGCCGCCCGCGATCGTGAACGCCGTCGTCGACGCGTTGAAGCCGTACCGCATCCGTCACGCCGACATGCCGCTCACGCCGTCGAGGGTCTGGGACGCCATGCAGGGCAACCCCAAGCCTCCGGTCTGAGCGGGAGTGCTCGATGGCACGCCGCACGACCGCTCGCGCCACCGAGCTCGCGCAGGCGCGGGTGCCGTTCGTCCGAGCGACGGTGGTCCGAGCCCAGAGCCCGACCTCGGCTCGCGCCGGTGACGATGCCTTGGTGCTCGCCGACGGGTCGATGGAGGGCTTCGTCGGCGGCCAGTGCGCCGAGGAGTCGGTGCGCAGCGCCGCGCTCGACGTCTTCCGGGACGGCGAGGCGCTGCTGCTGCGGGTGCTCCCCGCAGGCGCCGCCGAGTTTCCCGAGGCTCCCGGATCTCGCGTCGTGGTGAACCCGTGCCTCTCCGGCGGCGCCCTCGAGATCTTCCTCGAGCCGGTGCAGCCGCCTCCGCTGATCCACGTCGTCGGTTTCACGCCGACCGCCGACGCGCTCGCCTCGCTCGCCGGATCGCTCGGCTTTGCCGTCGACCGGCCGGCGCCAGATCACGGCTGGGCTGGTGCGGTCGCGATGATCGTGGCCAGCCACGGTCACGACGAGCACGAGTCCATCCGGGCTGCGCTTGACGCCGGCATCGGGTTCGTTGGCCTCGTGGCCAGCCTTCGACGGGGCGAGGCGGTGCTCGCGGCGATGGAGCTCACGAAGGACGAGAGGCGGCGGGTGCACAGCCCGGTCGGCCTCGAGATCGGGGCTCGGACGCCCGAGGAGATCGCGCTGTCGATCCTCGCCGAGGTGGTGCGAGCCATCCGTGTCGACGGCTTGGCGGCGGCGAGCGACGACGCGCCGTCTGCACCGCTGCAGAGCGTCGACCCCGTGTGTGGGATGACGGTGGTCGTCGGCCCGGGCACACCCCACCTGCAGATCGACGGTCGAGATCACTGGTTCTGCAGCGCCTCCTGCCAGGAGCGCTATGCAAGCCACTCATCGCCCTAGACCAGTGTTCGTCACCGGTCTCGTGCTCGCCGCGGGCGCGTCCCAGCGGCTCGGGCAACCCAAGCAGCTACTGGCTTACCGGGGTGCGACGCTTCTCGCCGCCACGCTGCAGACGGCCAGGTCGTGCCGTTTCGACCAGCTGCTCCTCACCCTCGGTGCTGCCTCACTCGAGGTCCGCGCCCAGGTCGACCTCCGCGGCGCCGAGGTGATCGAGAACGCGCACTTCGGCAGCGGATGCTCTTCGTCGATCGGCGCGGCGTTGGCTGTGGTGGACGACCGCGCCGACGGCTTGGTCCTGCTCCTCGGCGACCAACCGGGGGTGACGCCATCGGCGGTGCACTCGCTCAGCGATCGGGCCGTTACGTCGCCGCTCGGCATCTGCCGTTACGGCGACGGGCTGGGACACCCGTTCTGGTTCCGCCGGGACGTCTTCGACGACCTCCTCACGCTGCATGGCGACAAGGCGGTGTGGAAGCTGCTCGAATCCGGCCGCTACGCCGTGACCGAGGTCCCCGTCGCCGGGACGGTGCCGCTCGACGTGGACACCTGGCAGGACTACGAGGCCCTGCTCGCGATCGACGCTCGGGACACGGCCGAGGCCGGCGCGTGATGGCCGCGTCCTCTGGAGCGGCCGAGCTCCGGCAACGCCTCGACGAGGCCGACTACCTCGTCGACGAAGGGTTGGCCACGGCGCTCTACCTCGCGCTAGCTCTGGGCCAGCCGCTGCTGCTCGAAGGCGAGCCAGGCGTCGGCAAGACCGCCGCGGCGAAGGCACTCGCCCGGGTGCTCGACGCGCCGCTGGTCCGCCTGCAGTGCTACGAGGGTCTGACGGCGAGCGAGGCGTTGTACGAATGGAACTACCAGCGTCAGCTGCTCGCGATTCGGCTGGCCGAATCGCGGGACGAGAAGCTCGCCGATGCCGACCTGTTCACCGAGGAGTTCCTGCAGGAACGGCCCATCTTGCGCTGCATCCGCTCCGCGGGCCCGGTCGCGCCGGTGCTCCTCATCGACGAGATCGACCGGGCCGACGACCAGTTCGAGGCGCTGCTGCTCGAGTTCCTCGGCGAGTTCGCGGTCACCATCCCGGAGCTCGGCACGTTCGCCGCCGCGCGCCGGCCAGTCGTGGTGCTCACCTCGAACCGGAGCCGGGAGCTGCACGACGCGATGCTGCGCCGCTGCCTGTACCACTGGATCGACTTCCCCACCGCCAGCCGTGCAGCGGACATCCTCCGCCGCTCCGTTCCGGCGAGCAGTGAGGCGCTCATCACGGCCGCCGCCGACTTCGTCGGACGGGTGCGCGGCCTCGACCTCGACAAGTCGCCGGGCATGGCGGAGACGATCGACTGGGTCGCCGCGTTGACCGTGCTCGGCGCGACCGAGCTGACCCGCGCGGATGTGATCCGCTCACTCGGCGCCATCACGAAGACGCCCGACGACCGCGAGACCGTGATCGAGGCACTCGAGGAGCTCGGCCACGGAAGGGGAACCGATGAAGATCGACAATGAGTTCACCGTCAGCGTCCCGATCGACGAGGCGTGGGAAGTGCTCACGGATCTCGAGGGCATCGCCCCGTGCTTGCCCGGCGCTCAGCTCACCGGGTCGGAGGGCAGTACCTATATGGGCAAGGTGAAGGTCAAGGTCGGCCCGGTCACCACCGAGTACGCCGGAACCGCGGCATTTGTCGAGAAGGACGACGCGGCCTTCCGCGCGGTCATCGATGCGAAGGGTCGCGACTCGCGCGGCTCGGGCAACGCGTCTGCGACGATCACCGCGCAGCTGCGGTCCGACGGCGCCCGGACCGTCGTCAGCGTCGACACGGACCTGAAGATCTCCGGCAAGATCGCGCAGTTCGGCAGCGGCATGATCGCCGAGGTGTCGGAGAAGCTGCTCGGCCAGTTCGTCGACTCGCTCGAGGCCAAGCTCGCGGGGGAGCACCAGGCGCGGACCTCGTCGCCGGAGTTCCTGGAGGATCGCTCCGCCGAAGCGGCGAACGGCGTTGGGGCACCTACAACGACCACGTCGGCCCTCTCTCCCGAACCGGCTGCTCTCGATCTGATGGAGCTTGCAGGAGGCTCGGTCGCGAGGCGGGCAGTGCCGCTCGCCATCGTCGCACTCGTGGTCGTCGGCGTCATCGTCTATCTCATTGTCAGATAGCCGGTCCCGCCAGCCGGGCGGAGGTGGCCCCGCGACGCCCGTGCTTCTGCGCGGGATCGACCGCGCCGCGTTCGTCGTCGCATTTGCCGCGAGGCTGCGGCGCGCCGGCGTCGCTGTCGGGCTCACCGGTATCGAGGCATTCGCCCGTGGCCTGCAAGCATGCCCGCCCGATTCGTACTCCGCCCTGTACTGGACGGCTCGCATCACGCTCGTCTGCCACAGGGCCGAGCTCGAGATCTTCGACGCCGTGTTCGCCGCGGTGTTCGCCGACGCCGCGGTAGAGCTCGATCCCCACGCCCGCCGGCGGCTGCTCGCGCCGGCGTCCGGCGACGAGCTCTCCCCGGCGGCTGGCCCTGCCGCTGCCGAGCAGGAAGGCGGCGGGCTCCCGTGGGCGAGCCTGCCAGCGCGCACGGGAGAAGCCAGCGACAACGATGATCCTGCACTCGGCGTGCACGAGCGGCTGGCGAGCAGTCTCGAGAGCGTGGCCGAGACGCCGTTCGAGGATCTCGACCCCGAACACCTGGCACTACTCGCCGACTGGCTGACAACCGCGCTCGCCGCCTGGCCCAGGCGCCTCACGCGCCGGCTTGCCGGCCATCCGGCCGGCCGGCGCGTGGCAATGCGCCCCACCCTCGCGCGAGCCCGGCGGACCGGTTGGGAGCCGGTCGAGCTCGTGCGCGACCGGCCACTGGAGAAGCGCCGGCGAGTCGTGATGCTGTGCGACGTGAGCCAATCGATGCAGCCGTACGCGACGGCCTATCTCCACCTGATGCGAGCCGTCGCGATCGCCACCGACGCCGAGGTCTTCGCCTTCGCCACCTCGCTCACGCGGCTGACGCCCGTGCTCGCGCACAGGTCACCGTCGGTGGCGATAGACCAAGCGACGGCAAAGGTCGCCGACCGCTTCGGCGGCACCAGGATCGCCTCGAACCTACGGGCCCTGCTCGCGTCGCACCACGGCGCTGCGACGAGGGGCGCCGTCGTGATCGTCGCCTCGGACGGATGGGACAGCGACCAGCCGGACGATCTGGCCGCGGTCATGCAGCGTCTTCGGCGGCGCGCCTACCGGATTATCTGGATGAACCCACGCGCCGCCTCACCCGGGTACGCGCCGCTCGTCGGCGCGATGGCAGCCGCTCTGCCCTACTGCGACGCGCTCCTGCCGGCCAACAACATCGCGGCGCTCGCCGAGGTCGTCGCCGCGATCGTCGGGTCGGCGTCCCCGCGCAGCTCCACCGCGCCTCGTGTCGGCCGGGTCAGCTCCAGAGCGTCACGTGGACCGACGGCCGGAAGTGGGCGATGTTGATTCCCGACCCGCGCAGCATCGCCTGCGTGGCCCGTGGCGTCGTGATGAACCGCGTCAGCTCCGCAGCCGCCGGAAGGACGCTGTGGTCGGGCAACGTCATCGTGCTCCAGACTCCATCGGCCAGAACGCCCTGGCCCGACAGGCGCACGAGCCGACCGTTCGCCACGTCGTCGGCGACCGCGAACGACAGCGCGAGCGCCACGCCGTTGTTGTGGCGGGTCTCCTCGAGTGCCGCGGCGTGACTCTGGAAGATGCGTTGCTGGGCCTCCGGCACGTCGAATCTGCGGAGCATGGTGTGCACCGCGGCGTCGTCGCCGGCCGCCGACGGCCCGAGCAGCCAGATCTGCTCACGCAGCTGTGCCGGCCTGGCCTGAACGCGCGCCAGCGGATGGCCCGGACCGGCCACCACGAAGATCTGATAATTCAGGAACGGCTTGTGGCGCGCCGCCTCGGGAAGGTTCCCGGGCTTGGGCCCTATGGCCACGTCGACGGCGCGCGTTGCGAGCAGCGTGGCGAACTCTCGGGCGTAGTGGACGCTCAGCTCCACGTCCAGATCGTCCGCCCGACTGGCGAACAGCTCGATGAGTCCCGGGGCAGCGTGCTCGGCAAACAGGCTCGTCGCGGCGATCCTCATGAGACGCCTGCCACGTCCTGCCTGGCTCACCTCGCGGATAGTGCGATTTTGCAGGCCGAGCATCTCGGTCGCCCGGCTCGCCAGCCGCAGCCCGCCCGGGGTGAACGCGAGGCCGACCGCGGTCGGAACGAAGAGCCGGTCTTCGAGCTCCTTGCGCAGACGACCGATATGCAACGAGACCGCCGCCTCCGTGACCCCGAGCTCGGCTGCGGCCTTCTTCACCGAGCCGAGCCGAACGACGGCGGAGAACGCTCGCAACTGCGTCGAGGTCACAAACCCTCAAAATAGCAACACGTCGACGACATCCTCTTGCGCTCCCCGAGCCGTCGCTAGCAGCAGTTGCGTTGCGCAACTACAGTTGTCATGTGCGACGTACTCGAGGTCCCGCGGTCCCAATCCAGGTCCGGCGCCGGCTGCGCTCCCGCAGGTCGATGGTGATCACCGCGCCGATAGGCCTACTGGCGACGCTCGCGCTCGCCGTTCCCGCGCAAGCGGCCTCCGGCACTGCCGACGTCGCCTACGCCGGGTCGCTGGCGAACTTGAGCGAGAAGGTCATCGGACCCGCGTTCACCCAAGCCACGGGCTTTGCTTACCAAGGTCGCGGCGCAGGGTCCGACGCGCTCTCCCAGGAGATCGCATCCGGCGAGATCACCCCGAACGTCTTCGAGAGCGTCGGGGGCGCGCCGATCGCCGCGCTCGAGCCGAAGTCCACGAGCTGGTACGTGCAGTTCGCCGCCAGCCCCCTCGTCGTGGCGTACAACCCGTCCAGCAAGTACGCCTCCGAGCTCCACGCCATCTCGATCGGCAAGCGGCCGCTCAAGGACCTGTTCGCGCTTTTGTCCAAGCGGGGCTTCAGACTCGGCAGGACGGACCCGAGTCTCGACCCGCAGGGCGCCACGTTCATCGAGATGATCGAGCTGGCCCAGCACGTCCTGCACCTGCCTTCCGGCACCACCCACGCGATCCTCGGCAGCGGTGCCCTCGGTGGTTCGACGTCGTCGGAAATCTTCGACGAGACGGCACTGGAGCCGCGGCTCGAGGCTGGACAGCTCGACGCGTCGAGCGCCTACCTGTCCCAGGCCGTCCAGCTCCACCTCCACTACATCAAGCTGCCGACGAGCATCGACTTCGGGAACCCTGCGGATGCGAGCGCATACGCCAAGGTGTCGCTCCACTTGCCGGGCGGGATCGTCAAGCACGGCAAGCCGCTCGTGGTCGACATCACAACCATCGGTACGACGGACGCGTCCGCGGCCGCCGCCTTCGTCGCGTACGTGCTCTCACCGGCCGGACTCGCCGCGTACAAGGCGGGCGGCTACACGCTGTTGAAGCCGACACTGTTCGGCGCGCGCACCGGCGTGCCAACATCGGTCCTCGGTGAGCTCCCTTCTTGAGCCGGTCCCGCGCGCGGTGGACCGTCGTCATGCGGAGCCGCGGAACGGGACACACCTGCGCGCTCTGCAGCGCGGACTGTCGATCGGAGGCGCAGCGATCGTCTGGCTGCTGCTCGTGGCGCCGATCGGGGTACTCGTCGGGCACCTGACGCCGCGATCGGTCTGGGACGCGCTGCGCGCTCCCGGCGCCCTCGACCCCCTCGCGGTCTCCCTCGAGTCGGGCGGGATCACCTTGGCGATCCTGCTCGTCGCAGGGCTCCCACTCGGTTGGATGCTCGCCCGGCGGCGGCTGCCACTCCATCGGCTGTGGGAGACGGGCATCTTGTGCACGCTGCTCCTCCCGCCGCTCGTCATCGGGCTGCTGCTCGTCTTCCTGGTCGGTCCGTTGACACCGGGCGGCCATGCGCTCGCTTTCCTGCACCTGAACGCAACGAACACCCTCTTCGCCCTCGTCGTCGCTGAGGTCTACGAGTCCGCACCGATCTTCGTGCTCGGCGTGCAGGCGGCTTTCGGCTCGGTCGACCCACTCCTCGAGCAGCAGGCGTGGCTCCTCGGCGATGCACCGCGCACAGTCGTGCGACGCGTCACCCTGCCGCTCGCCGCGCCGGGGATCGCTATGGCGCTCGCGGTGGCGTGGGCGAGGGCGATGGGCGCGTTCGGGGCCGTGATCATCATCGCCTACCACCCGTACGGTCTCCCGCTGCAGATCTGGACGACCTTGCAGGAGACGGGGCTCGCCTCCGCGTTGCCGTTCGCGCTGGTGCTGCTCGTCGTCGCGCTGCCCCTACCGGTCCTCGCCTACGCCTGGAGCGTCCATGCTCGAGCTCGACGTCGGGGTTGAACGGCGCGACCTCGCCGTCGAGGTCGCGCTCGTGGTGCAAGAGGGCGAGCGCGTCGCGCTCTTCGGTCCCTCCGGAGCGGGCAAGACGACGGTGCTCGAGAGCGTCGCAGGCCTCGTCCCCCTGCACTCGGGGAGGATCGCGCTAGGGGGCCGAACGCTCACGGCCACCGAGCCCCGCCGCGTCGCGGTACCCGTCTGGCAGCGCCGGGTCGGCCTGCTCCGCCAGGTGCCGCTGCTCTTCCCCCACTTGAGCGTCGCCGAAAATCTCGCATACGACCGAGGAGGGCGAGGAGGCGACGCAGGGGAGGTGGCTCGCGTCGCCGGCATTCTCGGTCTCGCCGACCTGCTCGCAGCCCACCCAGAGGCACTCTCGGGCGGCCAGGCGCAGCGGGCGGCGCTGTGCCGGCTGCTGCTCGCAGACGTCGACGCGCTCCTCCTCGACGAGCCCTACGCCGGCCTCGACGCGCAACTCCGCCGAGTCGTCACCGAGGTGATCGCGGAAGCCGTGCTCGCTCGCTCGCTCCCCGCCGTGCTCGTCGCCCACGAGCTCGCGGAGGCGCAGTCCTTCGCCGACCGCCTCGGCGTCCTCGACGGTGGCCGGCTGCTCCAGCTCGGCCCGCCGCACGACGTGGTCGCGCGACCCGCGACCCGACGCGTCGCGTCGCTCGTCGGCTACCGGGCGTTCGTCCCGTCCGAAGACGGCAATACGGTCGTCGGCGTGCACCCGGCGCGCGTCATACCAGGGCGGCAGCCCGATGCCGGGATCGTGCTCGCGGGCCGCGTGGTGGGGCGCCGGGCCGCGGGGGCGCGCTGGGAAATCGACCTCGAGGTCACGGGACAGATCGTGACCTGCGAGCTGGCGGAGCCCCCGCCGTCGGAGAGCACCGAGGTGACGGTGGTCGACCCGCCGTACTTCTCTACGAACGGCGGCGGCGCCCTCAGCCGCTCGCGCCGTGGTCTGTCGTGACCCGTCGTGGCCCGAGGTGACCGTTCGGGCCACGAGAGACGGGCGGGCCGCGGGCGGGGCCTCGAAGGACAAGACTCGACTCGTGGATGTCGACCAGACGGCGGCCCGATGCGCAGATGCCTCCCCGTTGCGTGCAGCACGAGCCGCCCGCTCGCTCTCCCAGCAGCAGCTCGCCGAGCTCGCCGGGGTGAGCCGACAAGCGGTGGCCGCCGTCGAGGCGGGGCGCTCCGAGCCGTCGCTTCGGCTCGCGCTGGCCCTCGCCGAAGCGCTCGGGATGACGGTCGAGGCGCTGTTCGGAGCCGCGAGCCGCCTGCCGACCGTGAACGTCGAGCCGCTCGGCACGCTCGGCGCGCCAGGAAGCCGAGTGGCCCTCGCCGCCGTCGGTGGTCATCTCATCGCGATGCCGCTCGGCGGTGACGCAGGCGTGAGGTCCGGCTTCTCGGCCGCAGGGGGCCTCGTCACCGGGCGTCCCGGAGTCGTCCGGCCTCTCGCCCCGCTGCGGCCGACCCTCGTCGTTGCCGGATGTGACCCGGCGCTGCCTCTTCTCGAGACTCCCCTCGCCCACCTCGATCCGCCGATCGCCTTCGCGTGGCGCTCCTGCAGCAGCGAGGACGCTCTGGATCTCGCCGCGGAGGGCCTCGTGCACGCCGCAGGCATCCACGTCCGCGACGGGACGACCGGCGGCTACAACCTCTCGGCTGCCCTGGCGCACCTCGGCACCGGACACGGCGGGATCCTCGGCTTCTCGGCGTGGCGCCAGGGCCTCGTTCTCCGCTCGGACCTCGCGGGACAGGTGACAGGCGTCGCGGACGTCGCCGCTCTGCGCCTGCGACTCGTGAACCGTGAACCGGGCTCGGAGGCGCGAAGGCTGCTCGACGCGGCGATCGCTGCTGCGGGCCTCAGCCTTGGGGATCTCGACGGAGACACGACGGAGGTGCGCGGGCACCTGCAGGTCGCTGCGGCGATCGCCGGCGGCCTCGGTGACGTCGGCATCGCGAGCGAGCCCGCGGCACTCGCCTACGGCCTCGGCTTCGTCCCGCTCACGAACGAACGGTTCGACCTCGTCGTCACCCCTGGGCTCGCCGACGGACCGGAGGTCCAAGCGCTCGTCCGGGTGCTGGGGTCGCCGTGGCTGCATGGCCAGCTCGCGAACATCCCGGGCTACGACGCGACGACCTGCGGCGAACGGGTCGAGATGGTCGCGGTTCCCGGGTGACTGCGGCTCCCCGATGACTGCGGCCGGCGTCGGCCGCACGTGAGCGCCGCGCCTGAGCGAGGTGACATCGCCGGTTTGCTGCTCACCGGCGGATCGAGCCGCAGGATGGGCTTCGACAAGGCCGCCCTCGTCGTCGACGGCGAGCCGTGCGCCGCCCGCCTCGCGCGCCTGCTCGGAGCCGTCTCCGCTCCTGTTCTCGAAGTCGGGCCGGGTTGGACGGGACTCCGGGCGGTGAGCGAGCAGCCGCCGTGTCAGGGTCCGCTCGCAGCGATCGCTGTCGGATGGTCCGCTCTCCGGCGAGCAGGGCACGACGGGCCCGCGATCGTCCTCGCCTGCGACCTGCCGCTCGTGACGCTCGATCTGCTGGAGCTGCTCGCCAACCGCCCGGGCGTCCGGTCCGTGCTGCCGATCGTGGCAGGCAAAGCCCAGCCGTTGTGCGCCCGGTGGAGCGCGACGGACTTGGCGGCAGCGGCGGCGCTCGTCAAGTCCGGCGAACGCTCGCTTCGACAGCTCCCGTCGCGGGAAGCGGCCGAGCTGCTCGACGAGGCCACGTGGTCCGCGGTCGCCGAGGAGCGAGCGTTCGCCGACGCCGACACGACCGGCGAGCTCGACCGGCTGGGGGTGTCCTGGCGGCGGGGAGTCGGCTGTCCGCGGCAACACTGACCTCGGACATGACCTGGGTATCGGGCGTTACGATTGTCCTGTGCTTGTCGCGCCCGTCGCTCCGATCGGTCCGGACTGGTGCGTCGTCACCTCTGAGCCACTGCCTGTGGCGGACGCGCTCGCTTGGGCGGTTGTTCCCAGCTGTGGTGCGGTCGTCACCTTCTGCGGCACGGCCCGCGACCACTCAGAGGGACGAGAGGGCGTCGTGAGCCTCGAATACGAGTGCTATGAGGAGCACGCGACCCCCCGACTCGCAGCGGTCGCGGCGACGGCCCGAACGAGATGGCCGGTGCTGGGACGTGTGGCGCTGCTGCACCGGACCGGCACCCTCGGGATCGGCGAGGTCTCGGTCGTCGTGGTCGTCTCCGCTCCCCATCGGACCGAGGCCTTCGACGCCGCCCGGTACTGCATCGACACGTTGAAGCTCACCGTTCCGATCTGGAAGCGGGAGCGGTGGCGTGACGGTTCCGACTGGGCGACCTGCTCGCACGAGCTACGTGAGGCGTCCGACGCGATCGGGTGACGGCGCCCGTCCCGGGAGCCGTGCCCACGACGAGGACAGGGGTGACATGGACGGGTGCGGAGCGTGAGCGGCCTGACCGCTGTCGCGGAGGCACGTGCCCGCGTCCTCACGGGGAGGGGCCCCCTCCCGCCGCGTCTGCTCGGCCTCGCCGATGCGCTCGCCTGCGTGACGGCGGAGCCGATTGTGGCGAAGGAGCCCGTCCCCCCCTTCACGAACTCGGCGATGGACGGGTACGCGCTGCGCTCCTCCGACACGTCGGGCGCGCCCGTCGAGCTCCAGGTGGTCGGTGAGCTGATGGCCGGATCGAGCCTTGACCTCACCGTCGGGACCGGCCAGGCCGTTCGCATCATGACGGGGGCGCCGCTCCCTGCCGGCGCCGACGCCGTATGCATGGTCGAGCGCGCGATAGGTGAGCCCGGCGGGTCGAGCGTGACGATCGAGCACGTGCTCGCGTCGGGCGAGAACGTCCGCCCCGCCGGAGGGGACGTCGCGAGCGGCGAGGTCGTGTTCCCCGCGGGCACCGTGCTCACTCCCGCGGGTCTCGGGGTGCTCGCCGGACTCGGGATGCTCGAGGTGCTCGCGCACCCACGACCGCGGGTCGGCGTGCTGTCGACAGGCGACGAGCTGGTCGAGGGTTCCGGGCCGCTCGAGCCGGGCCAGATCCACGAGTCGAATCGCATCGCCCTTCTCTCGCTCGTCCAGCAGTCGGGCTTCGTCCCGGTCGATCTCGGCATCGTCGGCGACGACGAGCAGACCGTGGCCGCTGCGCTCCTGGACGGTGCCGAGCGGTGCGACTCGGTACTGACCTCGGGCGGGGTGAGCGTCGGCGACCGTGACGTGGTCAAGGCGGTCCTCGCCAAGCTGGCGGGTGAAACGATGCAGTGGCTGCAGATCGCGATCAAGCCCGGAAAGCCGTTCGCCTTCGGCGAGATCGGCCCGCGGGGGACGCCGCTCTTCGGCCTTCCTGGCAATCCGGTCTCCGCGATGGTGTCGTTCGAGCTGTTCGCCCGGCCTGTGTTGCGGATGATGGCCGGTCACCACCAGCTCGACCGCCCGATCGTCGACGCGGTCGCGGACGAGGCGTTGCCTCGCCTCTCCGACGGCAAGCTCCATCTCGTGCGGGTCGTGGCCGGCTTCGGCGACGACGGCCTCGTCCACGTCGTCTCGTCCGGAGGCCAGGAATCGCACCATCTCCACGCGATGGCTCGTGCCAATGCGCTCGCACTCCTGCCCGACGGGATGGGCGTGCACGCCGGCGAGCGAGTGCTCGCGATGCTCGTCGACCTCGACGGGATCGAGCGCAGTCGCTCGACGCGTGCCGTCGCGCCGTGGGACCGATGAGCACCGGTCCCGTGAGCGCCGGTCCCGGGAGCGCTGGGCAGCTCGGCACGCCGGTTCGACTTGGCACGCGCCCTGCCCATGAGAGTCACGGCGTCGCCGCCAGCGGGGCGATGCCTACGGTGGGACCGCTCGTGGACACCTTCGGCCGGGTCCACAGCGATCTCAGGATCTCGATCACGGACCGCTGCAATCTCCGCTGCGTCTACTGCATGCCGGAGGAGGGCCTCAGCTTCCTTCCGAAGGACGACCTTCTCACCTTCGAGCAGATTGCCCGCGTCGCGCGCATCGCGCGCGTGCTCGGCGTGACCTCGGTACGGGTGACCGGCGGCGAGCCGCTCGTGCGACACGGCGTCGTCGATCTCGTCGGCCGGCTCGCGGAGCTCGGCTTCGAGGACCTCGCCCTCACCACGAACGGCACGTCGCTCGGGCACTTCGCCGCCCCGCTGGCCGCAGCCGGGCTGCGCCGCGTCAACGTGAGCTGCGACTCGCTCCGGCCGGATCGCTTCGCCAGCATTCGCCGTCGGGGCGACCTTGCCCGGGTGCTGTCGTCGATGGACGCGGCGGAAGCCGCCGGCCTCCAGCCGATAAAGGTGAACGTCGTCCTCGTGGCCGACGTCAACGACGACGAGATCCTCGACTTCGCGGCCTTCGCGCGCGAGACGGGCCGAATCGTTCGCTTCATCGAGTACATGCCGCTCGACGCGGACGGGAGCTGGCGCCGCGAGCAGGTCGTGCCGGCGAGCGCGGTGCTCGAGCAGATCGGGGGGCGCTGGCCGCTCGAGCCGGTGGCCGCACAGGAAGACGACCCCGCGCCCGCCACCCGGTACCGCTTCCTCGACGGGAGCGGCGAGATCGGCGTCGTGGCGAGCGTGACCCAGCCGTTCTGCGGCACCTGCAACCGCCTGCGCCTGACCGCGGAAGGCGCCATCCGCAACTGCCTGTTCTCCGACGACGAGCTGAGCACCCGTGACGTGCTGCGAGCAGGAGGGACGGACGACGAGATCGCCGTCCTGCTGCGCCGCGCGGTGTGGGGAAAGCGCGCCGGGCACGGCATGGACGAGCCGGACTTCCTCCGGCCCGTGCGTTCCATGTCCATGATCGGTGGATGAGGTGGCACGGCTACGGCTTTTCGGGCCGGCGCGAGTCGCCGCCGGCGCGAGCCGTAGCGACCTCGCGGGCGAGGACGTCGGCTCGGTGCTCGACGCCGCGTGCGCGACCTTTGGCGACGAGTTCGCGAAGGTGCTCGGTGCCTCGGCGATCTGGGTCAACGGCGAGCCTGCGGCAAGGGAGCACCCGGTCGGCAGAGACGACGAGATCGCGGTGCTGCCACCCGTCTCCGGCGGCTGACGCCGCGACGAGTGAGCGCGACGAACGCCGCGACAGGATCAGGTCAGCAGTTGGTGTTCCTGTCCGCGTACGTCGGCATGACGATCACCAGGTCGATCGCCCGGGGGTTGTAGGTCGTCAGGCCGTTCGGTGCGAGGGTGGCGAGCTCGACACCCACGTTGCTGCCATCGTCGCCGAAGGCCCGGTGGCCGAAGAGCCGCGTCAGCTGCTTGCTCTGGAGGTCGTAGACCGCACACGATGCGCCGTACTGGTCGTGGCGCACGACCGTGATCTCGCTCGTCGTGGCATCGGCCGGGAACAGCTCCGCGACCTGCAGCTCCGCCTGCAGCAGGGGCGTCCCGCGCCGCAAAGCCTGGTCGTAGCCGACGACGCGGCCCTTGGCAAAGGTCAGGTAGCTGAACTCGTAGGTCCCGGGGCGCCCTGCGACGAGGGGGCCGTAGCAGGTCGTCTGTGCGCATTCGCCGGCATCGATGGGGTGCGCCGCGCGCCACGCCGCCAGCGTCGCGCCGAAACCGGAGAAAGGGCGGGACCGCGCAGCGGCGCCGGTGGCAGGGATCGCCTGGAGCAGCGACGCGGCGGCCACGGCGAGCACAGCCACGCCGCGCACAGCCACGCCGCGCACAGCCACGCCGCGCACCGTGGTGCGCCGCCTACCGAGTGGCCGCTCACGGCGGGCCGCCCGATCGCGGCGGTCGAGCGAGAGCCGGCGAGCGCGCATGTCAGACGAAGCCCAAGACGGGGTAGCGCCGGCCGAGGAACGGCTTCGCGTCGACGCCGAGGATGTGCTCGAGGGCTGTTGCGTAGACCGAGCGGAAGTCGACGTTGTGCACGAGGTTCCCGTTGGGGTCGAGCCGGGTCAGGCTCGGCTGCTCCCCGTAGAAGCCTCCGCGAACGGCGGGTCCGAGCACGTAGACGTTGTTGGCGGTCCCGTGGTCGGTGCCGCCGCTCGCGTTCGAGTCCACGCGCCGTCCGAACTCCGTGTAGATGACGACCGTCGTCTGCGTGCCCCGGGGATGGCCAGCGAGCGACGTGAAGAATGCGGCGATCGACGCGTCGAGCTGCTTGAGCAGCTCCGACTGGGTCCCGACCTCCCCCGAGTGGGTGTCGTAGCCGCCCTGGGTCACCGAGTACGCCTGGGTCGGCAGACCGGCTCGGATCAGCTGCGAGACCACCCCGAGCTGGGTGCCGACATCCCCGCCGTACACGCCCCTCGGGAAGGTCGGGGCGGGCTCGTGGGCGATCGCTTGGGCGAACTCCTTCGAGGTCCGCAGCATCTCCGCTCCCGAGGACGCCACCGCGGCCTCGAAGAAGCCGACGCCGGCCCGGGGTCGCTGGAGCTCTCTGTAGACGGCGAGGAACTCCGGGTCGGCGTAGGGAAGCTGCGATCCGGCATACGTGCTGTCCTGCACGGCGCTCGCCTTGCGCACGGTGCCGGCCATCGCCGGTAGCACCTGGGCACCGACCGAGCACGCCCGAAGCGGGTCGGCGGCCGTCCTGTCGAGCCATCGCCCGAGCCAGCCGGTGGCGACGTCACCGACGGTCGAGGCCGTCTGCCAGATGTCCATCGACTGGAAGTGGCTGAGGTTGGGGTCCGGATAACCGACGCCCCTGACGATTGCCAGCTGGCGTGCGTCCCACATGGACTTGAAGTTCACCAACGCCGGATTGAGGCCGAGGCCGTCGCCGATCGGGAGCACCGCGTCGGGCTTCATCACGATGTTCGAGCGCTTGGACAGGTAGGTGGAGTCCTCGTACGGAACGACGGTGTTGAGCCCGTCGTTACCGCCATAGAGCGTGAGCAGCACGAGGGTGCGCGGGATACCCGGCACGACGTGCGCCGTGGTGTCGGCCGCGCTCGCCGGTCCCACCGCTTCGGCGCGGGGCCGTAGCGATAGGCGCGACATGGGCCGTGGGAGCGCGCCGGCGACGCCGACGCCGATCGCGCCGGCGAGGAACTGGCGTCGGTTCATGGGGTTCGCCATCTCCTCGCCTCAGTTCACGACGTACTCGGGCGCGGTGAGCGCGAGCGTTGTGAGCTCGGGCGTCAGGTGGCGCACACGGGTGAGGGCGGCACGGCTCTGCGGTGTCCATCCGTCGATGCCCAGAAGATCCGCCAATGCGTCGATGCGCGACGCGACGGGCTCGTCGCCGATCGGCGACAAGTCCGCGACCTGGACGACGGCCTGCGCGAAGTTGAGCTGGGCGAGGCTCGAGGCCGTGGACAACCAGTACTCGTTCTGGCCCCAGCCACCCACGCTCGGAGGGTCGAACGGTATTTGGCCCAGGTTGCCGAGCACGTACTGCAAATAGCCCGTGCCGCCGACCTTCTTGAGCGATGCGGGGGAGAGCCTGAACGCGCGCATCGTGCCGACGACCCACTCGATCGGCTGCTTGACGAGGCCCTCGAGCGACGCCGGGGAGAGGAAGTACGGATGAGTCAGGATCGCTCGCAGCAGGTTCGTCATGTCGAGGTCGCTCGCATATCCCGCAGCGATCTCGCCGACGACGGGGCTGCTCGGAGCGATCGGATAGGCGAGCCAGCTCCACATCCGTGCCGTCACCCAGCGAGCCGACGCTGGCGTGTGGGTCACGATCTCGATGACGTCCTCGCCCGTGAGATCGCCGCTATGGCCGAGGACGACCTTCTCGCCGAAGTCGTGTGCTCCCTCGTTCATCACGAACACGCCGCTCCTGTCGGTGATCGACCATCCCGTGAAGGCTCGGGCAGCCTGGCGGACGTCCTCCTGGGTGTAGTTGCCGACACCCATCGTGAAGCGTTCCATCAGCTCGCGGGCGAAGTTCTCGTTCGGCGACTCACGGACGTCGGAAGCCGTGTCCAGCCAGATCATCATCGCCGGGTCCTTGGCGAGCGCCTGGGTGAGCGTGTTGAACGCTCCGGGCCCGAGCGTGCGGAACGTCTCGTTCTGCTGGAACATGAAGATCGGCGCGTACACCTTCGAGTTCCCCGTCGGGAACTGGCCATGAAGTAGCAGGGTCAGTTTCTCGCGAAGCGGCGTGCTCGTCGTCGCCATCTTCTCGAGCCACCAGGTGACGAGGCGCAAGGACTCGTCGTAGAGATCGATGCCTTTGCCGCGCTGGATCTTCGGATAGGAGCTGAGATGTGGCAGGGCCGGTCGGGCGTCGTCGGGCTGACGAAGGCCGGCAAGAAGTCGTTCGACGGTCGCCTCGTAGCCGGCAGCCACGGCGGCATCGAGCTCGGCCGCGCTCGCTCCGAAGCCGGCACGTCGGTAGAGGTGTGAGGCGGCTTGACGGGCTGTGGGCACCGGTCAGCTCCCCGCTGGCCGCTCGACACCACGTGCGCCCGCGTCAGCCACGGCCATCGCCGTACGCCATCGCGTTCACAGAGCGCATCGTGCACCTCGAGGTCACTGCAACGGCGTGCCCAAACCTGCTCGACGAGCACCACACCCGGTCGACGGACAGGCTACCGCAAGAAATAGCTCCGCTCTCACGTACAACGTTCAGCGCGCCACTCCCAGAGACGATGCAACCGCGCCAGGCTTCGCGTGAAAATTGCACTCAGTGCGGATTGGCGCCGGAGAGCAGCTCGAGCGCGTGCGGCAGCACGTCGACAACCGCCTCGAGCGACTCGACTGCGCCTGCCGGGGACCCGGGCACGTTGAGCACGAGGCACGTGCCCCGAGTGCCCGCCACGCCCCGGGACAGCTTCCCGAGCGGGCTCGACGCGCGTGCGGCCTCCGCGAGGCCGGGCGCCTCCCTGTCGATCACGGTCCGAGTCGCCTCCGGCGTCAGGTCCGAGGGCGAGAAGCCGGTCCCGCCCGTCGTGACCACGAGGCCGGCGAATCCCTCCGACAGCCGCAGGAGCGCGTCGGCCACGGGGCCGATGCCGTCGGGGACGATCGCGCGCTCGAGCACGGTGAAACCGTGCGCCTCGAGCGATTCGGCGAGCGCCGCTCCCGAGCGGTCGTCACGCGAGCCGGCATGGGTCGAGGTCGAGACGGTGAGGACCTTCGCCTGTGGCGTCACCGCGCCGACGCTAGTTTCTGAGCGCCGTCCAGCCTCGCCTGGCGCATTGTCACTCGCGAGCTACGGGCGCTATCACTGTGGAGGTGGGCATCGACAACGACCAGTGGCGGGCCATCTTCGAGTCGGCATCCGAATCGTTCGTGGATCTCGTCGAACACATAGAGCCGGCACAGTGGGACGCTTCCGGACTCGGGGTGTGGACTCTGCGGGACCTCGTCGGCCACACGAGCCGAGCCCTGCTCACAATCGAGATGTGTCTGGCGCGCGATGCCGGGGGCATCACGCTCGACAGCCCGGTCGCGTACTTCGTCGCAGCCCGTGCGGCCTCGGCCTCGTCGGCGGGCGGCGAGGCGATCGCCCAGCGTGGACGCGACGCGGGCACGGCTCTCGGGCCGGACCCGGCAAGCGCGGTGCGCCAGATCGCCGACCGGGTCACCTCGCTCGTCGACCGGACCGCCGACGACGCGCCCTGCAGCACGCCGGTCGGCGGGATCACGCTCGCCGCGTACCTCCCGACCCGGGCCTACGAGCTCACCGTCCACTCGCTGGACATCGCCGCGGCCATCGGCGCCCCTACGCCCGAGAAGCTCGGCGAGCCGATCACGGCGTGCCTCGAGCTGTTGGCCGCCGCGATAGGCGAGACGCCGCTCGCCCCCGACGTGCTCCTCGCACTTGCGGGCCGGCGTGGGCTGCCCGACCAGCTGCACGTGATCTGAGCGCGCGTCGCCGGCCGACGTGCGCTCCTCGTTGGCGTGCCGCCGCCCTCTAGTCGAGATCGCCCGGAACGTCGGCCACCGGCAGTCTGAACACGAAACGCGCGCCGCCGCCCTCGCGCCCCTCGGCCCGGATCGTCCCGCCGTGGGCTTCGACGAACGCCTTGGCGATCGTGAGACCGAGGCCCGCCCGCCCGCCGCCCTGCACGCGGTTGAACATGCCGAAGATTCGCTCGCGTTCCTCGACCGGGATACCGGGGCCGCGGTCCTCCACGACCACCTCGACGACGCGGCCTCGCCACGATGCCCCGACCCGGATCGGCGCGCCGGAAGGAGCGTGGCGTACGGAGTTGTCGAGCAGGTTGGCGAGCACCTGGACCACGAGCAAGTGGTCGACGTCGACGGGCGGCAGCGTCAGCGGTATCGAGGTGGCCAAGCGACCCGGCCAGTCCGGACCGAGCGCGAGAAGCGTCTCCGCGACGAGCTCGTCCATCATCGCCGGTCGGCGACGCAGCTTTAGAGCACCGGCTTGGATCTGGGTCATGTCGAGAAGGTTGGACACGAGTCGGGCCAGGCGGTCCGATTGAGTCTCGGCCAGTTCCAGAAGCTCCTGGCGGTCCGCGTGGCTGAGCGCGAGGTCCTCGCGCCGCAAGTCGGAGAGCGCGGCCTTCACGGTGGCGAGCGGCGTGCGCAGGTCGTGCGAGACCGCTCCGAGAAGCGCTTGGCGCCAGCGGTCGGCCTCCTCCGCGACTTGACTCCGGACCGCCTGCTCGCGCAGGCGCGAACGCTCGAGCGCGAGCGCCGCATGATTGGCATAGGTGCGGAGCAGCTCCCGATCGTGCGGCGCCGGGACGGTGCCGGCGATGGCGAGAACACCGATCGGCCGTCCCGCCACGGTAAGCGTCAGCCACGCGAGACCGTCGGAGCCCGGGGTCGCGCCGCTGAGGCTCCGAGGCTCTCCGGCTATCGGTGACACCTCCCTGACCTCGCTGTCGTCGAGCGGCACGCCGGCCGAGGCCGCGACCTGGAGCAGGTCCGCTCGCGTTGGCTGTCCGACAACGAGCGTCCCCGCTAAAGCGCCGTCCGGCTCCGATCCATCGGTCGCGCGCGGGAGCAACACGGCCGCCGAGCGGAGGCCGAACGCTCGCTGCACGGTGTGGACGACGAGCTCGAGAAGCTCCGGCGACGAGTTGTCGCCGATGAGCACGTCGGACAGCTCCAGCAGCTCCCTCGCCTGCTCCTCCCGCCTGCGAGCCTCTCCCCTCGCGGCCCGCAGGTTGGCCACGATTCTCGCGACGGTCAGCATCACGACCGCGTAGACGCCGAGCGCCACCCAGTCCTGCCCCGCCGCGACCGACGGCGTCCCATACGGCGGGATGAACAGGATGTCGTAGGCGAGGAAGCCCGCTGCGACGGCGAAGGCTCCTGCAGCGAACCCGCCGACGGCGACGCCGAGCACGACGGGAACGACGAGCACGAGCGCACTCGTCGCCAAGCCGAGGTGTGCCCGCAGGGGGAGCATCACTCCACTCAGCACCACCACGCCCGCAGCCGCGACGCCGACGCCGAGCACAGCCCGGAGCCGGTCCGCGCGCACGAGCAACTATGCCTCACCTTCCGCACGCGACGCGGGGAGAATGGGCACGTGAACCCGAGCGACATGGTCGACGACGACGCGGCCGAAAGCGTCAATCCCACCGGGAAGTTTCGTATCTACCTCGGAGCGGTGGCGGGCGTCGGCAAGACGTGGGCGATGCTCGACGAAGGCTGGCGGCGCCACGACCGCGGCCGCGACGTCGTCGTCGGATTCGTCGAGACCCACCGCCGGCAACACACCGCCGAGCAGATCCGCGACCTCGAGGTCGTGCCGAGGCGCCGCGTTGAGTACCGAGGCGCCACCTTCGAGGAGATGGACGTCGACGCGATCCTGGCGCGCCACCCCGACGTCGCGCTGGTCGACGAGCTCGCGCATACCAACGTCCCCGGCTCCGGTAGGAACGAGAAGCGTTGGCAGGACGTCTTCGAGCTGCTCGATGCCGGGATCGCCGTCGTGAGCACGGTCAACGTCCAGCATCTCGAAAGCATCGCGGACGCCGTGGAGCAGATCACCGGCGTCCGGGTCCGCGAGCGCGTCCCCGACTGGGTGGTGCGCAAGGCCGACCAGCTAGAGCTGATCGACTCCTCGCCGCAGCAGTTGCGCAGGCGCATGGTGCACGGCAACGTCTACCCAGCCGACAAGGTCCCCGATGCCTTGGCCGGCTTCTTCAGGACCGAGAACCTCGTAGCACTGCGGGAGCTCGCGCTGCGATTCGTCGCCGACGAGACCGAGGACGAGCTGCTCGCCTACCTCGCGCGGCACCGCAAGAGCGCCGTCTGGGACACGAACGAGCGCATCATGGTCGCCGTCACGGGGGCACCCGGAACGCCGGCCGTGGTGCGCCGTGCGGCTCGCATCGCCTTACGGGTGAAGGGGGACCTCCACGTCGTCCACGTCAAGACGGACAGCTCGAGCGCCGCCGACGGGCGCACCGTCGACGAGGTGCGCCATCTGGTCGAGGACGTGGGCGGCGTCTGGCACGACGTGGCCGGAGACGACCCCGCGCGAACCCTCGTCACCTTCGCGCGCGACAACCAGGTCACCCAGATCGTGCTCGGCTCCAGCCGACGGAGCAGGCTCGAAGAGATTACCCGTGGCTCGGTCGTCAGCCGAGTGCTGCGTTTCGCTGCCGACGACGGGATCGACGTCCACGTCATCGCCCGGCGCGAGCCGGAGGAGCGCCCGGAGTCGACGATCGCGAACTCCTGAAGCGCCACCGGGGAGCCGAGCCCGCGAATCGCCTCCCCGGCAGTCCCTGCATTGGGCGTTACCAGGACGACGCAGCCCGGGCGCTGTAGCGGCCGCCCGACCGGACGACGCGCACCTCGAGGCCGAAGCACTCACTGAGCGGCGCGTCCGCAAGCACGTCGTCGGCGAGCCCGGACGCGACGGCCCTGCCTTCACGCAGGAGCAGTGCGTGGCTCGTCGAGCTGGGCAGCTCCTCCAGCGTGTGTGCGACCTGCACGGTCGCGGGTCCCTCGGGCGCCGCGGCGAGCTCGTCGAGCGCCGTGATCAGCGCCTCCC
>JAODBO010000157.1 GCA_025464005.1 Acidimicrobiaceae bacterium
GCACCCCGGGATGGACGATGGCCTCGAGCGCGGCGAGCTCGTCCGCGTCGGAGAAGACCCGGCTCGCGAGCGCTCGACGATCGATCCGGCCGTCGTCGGCGACGACCCCGGCGCCGAAGTGCTCGACGACCGCGTCGTACGCGGGCTGGGACGGCTCGATCAGGCGGGCGGCGATCCGGTCCGCCGAGAGCACGACTGCGCCGCGCTGCTCGAGCAGCGCGAGCACGCTCGACTTGCCGGAGCCGATCCCTCCGGTGCAGCCGACGGTGATCATCGAGATGTGCGCCTACGACTTCCGGCAACTGTCCCGCGCCCACCGGGCGGGCGGGTCGGTCCGGGGCTACTGATCCGGCGACCGGCGGGCCTTGTCCGACCCGCCGATCGCCGAGCGATCAGGACTCTTCGGACGCTGCGCCCTCGGCCGGCTCGGTGTCGGTCGCCCCGTCCGCTCCGGCATCGCCGGCTGCGACGGTCTCGGCGACCGCCTGGACGTCTTCGGTGGTGGCAGCAGCCTCGGCCGCGGGAGGAGCGTCGGCCACGGTCTCGTCCGCAGGGGCCCCGGCGGGAGCCTCCTCGTTGGGCGCGAAGTCGGCCCACGCGGCCTGTGCCTCGGTCTCCGGGGTGAACTCGGCCGCGGCGTAGTCGTAGGTGCCGATGTAGTTGCCCTCGGCGTCGTAGGCGTGCTCGCCGAAGGCCTCGCGGTACTCCTCGGCGACCTCGCCGCCCTCGGCGGCCTGCTTGATCGCCAGGCTGATGCGACGGCGCTGGAGGTCGATGTCGATGATCTTCACCCACAGCTCCTCACCCGGCGTCACGACCTGCTCGGGGAGGTCGACGTGGTGCGCCGCCATCTCCGAGATGTGGACGAGGCCCTCGATGCCGTCGCCCACCTGGACGAAGGCCCCGAAGGGGACGAGCTTGGTGATGCGTCCGTAGACGAGCTCGCCGACGCGATGCGCGCCCGCGAACTCCTGCCATGGATCGGACTGGGTCGCCTTCAGCGAGAGGCTGATGCGCTCCTTGTCGAGGTCGACGTCGAGCACCTGCACGGTGACCTCGTCGCCGACGGCGACGACCGACGACGGGTGGTCGACGTGCTTCCACGAGAGCTCGGAGACATGGACGAGCCCGTCCATGCCGCCGAGGTCGACGAACGCGCCGAAGTTCACGACCGAGGAGACGACACCCTTGCGCACCTCGCCCGGCTTCAAGTTCACGAGGAACTCGCCGCGCTGCTCCTTCTGGGTCTCCTCGAGCCACGCACGACGCGACAGGACGACGTTGTTGCGGTTCTTGTCGAGCTCGTTGATCTTCGCCTCGAGCACGCGGCCGACGTAGGGCTGCAGGTCGCGCACCCTGCGCAGCTCGACGAGCGACGCGGGCAGGAAGCCTCGCAGGCCGATGTCGAGGATGAGTCCGCCCTTGACGACCTCGATGACCGGGCCTCGCACCACACCGCTCGAGTCCTTGACCTTCTCGATCTCGCCCCATGCCCGCTCGTACTGCGCGCGCTTCTTCGACAGGACGAGGCGGCCCTCCTTGTCCTCCTTCTGGAGCACGAGCGCCTCGACCTCGTCACCGAGCGCGACGATCTCGTGCGCGTCGACGTCGTGTCGGATGGACAGCTCGCGCGAGGGGATGACGCCCTCGGACTTGAAACCGATGTCGAGCAGGACCTCGTCCTTGTCGACCTTGACGACCGTGCCCTTGACGATGTCGCCGTCCTCGAACTCGACGATCGTCTGGTTGACCGCGTCGTCGAACGAGAGAGCACCAAGGTCGTCCTCGACGACCTTGCGTGGCGTGTAGACGCCTTCGGCGTCGAACGTTCCCATCGGCTCGGGCCTGGTCGCGACGGCGGTGGCAGTCGCAGACGAGGCGCTCTCGTCGGGCTGGGACGTTGGTGTGTAGTCGGACATAGGGTGTGGTTCGCCTTAGAGGAGGGCCGGCTGCGCGAGGGCGAGCTGGGCTCGCGGACCCACGCCGCAGGCCACGGAAGTGGACGACGCATCGTACACCCAGGCTCTAGGCCTGTTTCGCGTCGGCCCAGGTCGAGCCCCATGCGCTGTTGACCTCGAGCGGCACGTCGAGCGGCTCGGCGCCGCTCATCGCCTCGAGCGTGAGCGCCGTCGCCTCCTCCCGCTCTGCGATCGGCGCCTCGACGATCACCTCGTCGTGCACCTGCAGCACGATGCGTGCGGTGAGGTCCGAGGCTTCTAGCGCCTCGTCGAGGCGCACGAGCGCCTTCTTGAACAGGTCCGCGGCGAGACCCTGGATGCCGGCGTTCATCGCCTGGCGCTCGGCGGCCTGGCGGAGCCGGTAGTTGTCCGACGCGAGCTCGGGGATGTAGCGACGCCGGCCCGAGAGGGTCTCGGTGTAGCCACGGCGGCGCGCCTCCGCGACCGTGGCGTCCATATAGGCGCGGACCTCCGGGAACGCGACGAAGTACTGGGTGAGGATCTGCGCGGCCTCGTCGACCGGGACCCCGAGACGCTGCGAGAGGCCGTAGGCCTCCATCCCGTAGGCGAGGCCGTAGGAGATCATCTTCGCCTTCGAGCGCTGCTGGCTGCTCACCGCGGCGGCCTCGACCCCGAACACTCGGGCCGCTGTCGTGGCGTGGATGTCTCGCCCGGTGGCGAAGGCCTCGACGAGGCCCGGGTCGCCCGAGAGGTGGGCGATCACCCGGAGCTCGATCTGGTTGTAGTCCGCCACGAGCAGCCCTGATCCCGGCGCCGCGACGAAGGCCTCGCGAAAGCGACGGCCCTCCTCGGTGCGCACCGGGATGTTGTGCAGGTTGGGCTGGTCCGAGGAGAGCCGGCCGGTGCGGGCGACGGTCTGGTTGAAGCTGGCGTGGATCCGGCCGTCGGGGGCGACCTCGGCGAGCAGGCCCTCGCCGTAGGTGGAGCGGAGCTTCTCGACCTCCCGGTAGCGAAGGAGCGCCTCGATGATGCCGCTCTCGTCCGCTTCGCGCAGCTTCTCGAGGGTCGCGGCGTCGGTCGAGTAGCCGGTCTTGGTCTTCCGCCCGGGATTGAGCTTCAGCGTCTCGTACAGCACCCGCCGCAGCTGCTGGGTGGAGTTGACGTTGAACTCCTCGCCGGCGATGCGCTGGATCTCCCCCTCGAGGTGCCGGGCCTCCGTCGTCAGGGACTCGTTGACCGACCGGAGCCGGTCCACGTCGACGCCGATCCCGGCGACCTCCATCTTCGCGAGCACGCGCACGAGCGGGCGCTCGACCTCCTCGTAGAGCCGACGCGAGCCCGAGCTGTCCAGCTCGTCGACGAGCTGTGCGTGCAACGCGGCGACGAGGGCCACGCGCCCCGCTGCGGCCTGCGCACGGTCCAGCCCGGCGGGAGCGTCGAGCTCGAAGCCGAGCTGGCCCGTCGCCTGGGGAGCCGCCAGCGCGCTCGGCAGCCCGTAACGCTCGGCGAGCTGCTCGAGCGACGGCGAGCCGACCGAGGAGTCGACGAGGTACGCGGCGACCGCCGTGTCGACGTCGAGCCCGGTGAGGTCGATGCCTTCGGGCAGGAGCGCTCGCATGAGCTCCTTCACCCGGTGGCCGCTCACCCGGCCGCCGCCGACACCGAAGCCTTCGCTCTCGCCGTCCGCGCTGGGCGCACCGCTCGCTTCGCCGGCCGCGAGCAGTCGCTGCAGCACCTCGACGACCACCGGCTCGCCGAGTACGGCGCCCGATAGCCAGCCGACCTCGTCGCCGCCATCCGCGAGCAGGGCGATGCCCTCGAGGGCCGAGCGGCCGGGCGCCCCGGCCCACGAGGGCTCGAGCGCGAGCGGGGCGCCCGTGTCGGCGAGCCGCTCGAGCCACTGTGAGGCCTGCTCGGGCTCCTCGAGGAGCACGATCGGGAGCGCGGCGGCCGCGACGGCCTGCGAAGCGGCGCTCGCCGGGCCCGCGCCGGCCGCGGCCTCGAAGCGGTCGATCAGGGCGAAGAGCCGGTCGCGGGGCAGGCGCATCTCGAGGAAGGTGAAGAGCGCGTCGAGCGCCTCCCGGTCGAAGCGTCCGAAAGTGAGGTCGTCGAGGTCGACACTGAGCGGCATGTCACGCACGACCGGGATGAGCCGGAGGTTCTTCCGGACCCGCTCCTCGTTGGCGGCGAGCGACTCGCGCAGCTTCGGCGTGCACTCGGCGAGGTGGGCGTAGATCGCGTCGACGTCGCCGTAGCTGCCGACGAGCTTGGCCGCGGTCTTCTCCCCGACCCCCGGCACGCCCGGCAGGTTGTCGGACGGGTCGCCCCGCAGCGCTGCGAGCAGCGGGTACTGGGTCGGCTGGACGCCGGTGCGCTCGAAGATCCCCGCCTCGTCGTAGAGCACGTAGTCGGAGACGCCCCTGCGGTTGTAGAGCACCTTGACGTGCGGGTCCTCGACGAGCTGGTACGCGTCACGATCGCCCGTCACGATGACGACGTCGTCGCCCCGGTCCCGGAGCATCGTCGCGAGGGTCGCGATCACGTCGTCGGCCTCGTAGCCGGCCATGTCGATCGCCGGCACCCCGAGGGCTTCGACGAGCTGACGGATGAGCGCCAACTGGACCCTGAGCGGCTCGGGCGTCGGCGGGCGGCCCGCCTTGTAGTCGTCGGCGATCTCGTCCCGGAACGTGGGCTCAGGCCGGTCGAAGGCCACGGCCATGCCGGCGGGCTCGAAGTCGGCGAGCAGCTTGGTCACCATCGAGACGAAGCCGTAGACGGCCTGGGTCTCCTGGCCGGAGGAGGTGGTCATGCCCGCCTCCTGGAGGGCGAACCAGGCGCGGAAGGCGAGCGAGTGCCCGTCGAGGAGGAAGTAGGTGGCCACGTGAGGATGGTAAGCGCTGCGGCCGCACGAGGAACCGCTCGCGGCGTCACGGGCGACCGGGGAGCAGTGCGACGAATGCGGGTACGCTCGACTTCCATGGCGGACGGATTCCACCCGCCGCTCGAGGAGTACCTCGAGACCATCCACGCGCTGACCGAAGAGGGCGTGGATGTCATCCAGGCCCGCCTCGTCGAGCGGCTGCGGCACAGCCCACAGGCGGTCTCCGAGATGGTGCGGCGACTCGCGGACGACGGTTACCTCGTGCGTGCCGGGCGCGAGGTCGAGCTCACCGAGCAGGGCCGGCAGCGAGCCGAGAGCGTCGTGCGCCGCCACCGCCTCGCCGAGCGGTTCCTCGTGGACGTCGTGGGCCTTGCCTGGTCGCGGGCGCACGAGGAGGCGGGCCGCTGGGAGCACGTCATATCCGACGACGTCGAGGCGCGCTTCGTCGAGATCCTCGGCCACCCGACGACCTGCCCGCATGGCAACCCGATCCCCGGCACGCCCCCCGACGACGTGCCGCAGTGGGCGATGGCCGACACAGCCCCCGGCGACCACGTGCGGCTCGCCCGGATCACCGAGCAGGTCGAGATCGATAGCGCGGCGCTGCTCTACCTGGACGAGCACGGCCTCGTCCCGGGCCAGGGCGCGCACGTCCGCTCGCGCGCGCCCGACGGGACGCTCACACTCGAGCTCGACGGCGGTGACGGCACCCGGACCGTGGCGGTCGGAGCGGCGATGTGCCGCCAGCTCTACGTCACCAGCGCCTGAGTCACCAGCGCCTGAGCCGCCTCCGAAGCGCCTTCTCGTGACCGGCTCGCTTCGCGGCCGGCACTCCTTCGCCGGCAAGTACTGCTGAGGAGCCTCGGGGACTCCAGGGCTCAACTAGGGTTCGGGTGTCTCGTCGGGGAGAAGCGTTCCCTCGACGATCTCCCGTGCGACCTCGCGCATCGTCGCCCTGCGGTTCATGGCGCTCTGCTGGATGAACGCGAACGCGTTGGCCTCGGTCATGGCGTGGTCGTCCATAAGTCGGCCCTTTGCCCGGTCGATCCAGCGGCGGGTCTCCAGCTGGTCCTCGAGCCCGCGCTTGTCCTCCGAGAGCGTGGCGTTCTCCGCCTCGAGCGCCTGCATCTCTGCGTAACGGCCGAGCGCCACCTCGATCGCCGGAAGGAGCTCCTCCTTCTGGAACGGCTTGACCAGGTACGCCAGTGCGCCGGCGTCTCGCGCCTGCTCGATGAGGTCACGCTGGCTGAACGCGGTGAGGATGAGCACGGCGCTGCGGCGCTCCGCGTTGATCGCCTTCGCGGCCGCGAGACCGTCCATGCCCGGCATCTTGATGTCGAGGATCACGAGGTCCGGGCGGTGCTCACGCACGAGCTCGACCGCCTCGTCACCGCGCCCGGTCTCGCCGACCACCTCGTAGCCCTCCTCCTCGAGGATCTCGCGCAGGTCGAGACGGACGATGGCCTCGTCTTCGGCGATGACGACGCTCTTCGGCAACGGGTTCTCCTTGGGATCTGGCGTGGCTGCGTCTTCGGACTGCTCTTGGGTGGTTGGGTGTCTGGATCCTGCGTGGCGTACGGGGCGCTGCGCTGGGCTTCGGATAGCTCGGCTGTCAGGTGCTCTCGCCAGGGCGAGAGCACGTCGCCCGCGGGTCGGGCGAGGTGCGGTCGAGTGCTCCGGGGCGCTCGGCCGGGCTCAGATTACGAGCTGCGACAGCAGCTCGTCCTGGGCGCGCTCGAGGTCCGCGACGACGAGGCGCGCGGCATCGCGGCTGCGCTCCATGACCTCGGCGTGGCGATGCGCGTCGTTCCACTCCCGGTTGGCGAGGGCGGTCTCCGACACGAGCATCCGGGTCCTGGCCTCGTCCGCGGCATCCGCGACCACGACGAGCTGCTCCTCGGCGAGCGCCAGCTCGGCTCGGGCCCGGTCGAGGCGCGCGTGGACGTCGAACAGACGTCGCTCCACCCGCTGGCGGCGATCGGTGAGACCAGGTCGCATCGGGCAGAGTCTACGCAGGCCGGAGGCACTATGAGCGCAGCTGCCTACCCGGCTCGATACGTCGTCGAGCGCACGGTCGCTTCCTCCAGCACCGCGGCGACCGGCTCGGCACCGATCCCCGGCGTCTCCGGCACGAGAAGCATCCCGTCGCGAAGGACATGGGCGACGGTGAGGTCGGGTGCGAAGTACCGGTCGCTCGGACCGAGATCGCCCGGGAGGTCGAAGCCGGGGAGCGCCGCGACGGCCAGCGAGACCGCCCGCCCGAGGCCGGTCTCGAGCATCCCGCCCGCGGAGAGATGCACGCCGGCCGCTAGACAACGGTCGTGGACGCGCCGGGCAGCGAGGACCCCTCCGAGTCGCGCCGGCTTCACCGACACCCCGTCGCAGGCATGCAGGGCGAGCACGGCCTCGAGGTCGCCGAGGCTCTTCACGGACTCGTCGAGCAGCACGGGCGTCCGGAGCCGGGCGGTGAGCTCCGCGTGGCCCACGAGGTCGTCGGCCTCGAACGGCTGCTCGATCGCGACGAGATCGAGATCGTCGAGCGCGTCGAGCGCGATCCGGTCGGCGGTGAGGTCCGCGCGGTACGCGCCGTTGGCGTCCACCGACAGCTCGAGATCCGGGAAGGCCGCCCGCACGGCCCGGAGCGGATCGACGTCCGCGCCGGGAGCGATCTTGCACTTCACGCGCGCGAAGCCGGCCGCGACGGCCTCCGCGATGGCTGCGACCACGGTTTCGGGCGAGCCGGTGCCGACCGTCGCGCCCGCCGCCACCTCGCGGCGAGTCGCTCCGAGGCGCTTCGCCAGCGACTCACCCGCGTCGCGCAGCTCCGCATCGAGGAGGGCCATCTCGAGCGCTGCCTTGGCCATCCGGTGGCCCTTCACCGCTTCGAGCGCACGCATCGCGTCCGCGCTGTCCTCGAGTTCGCGGCCGCCGCCGAGCAACATCGGAACGAGCCACTGGGCAAGGATCTGCTCGGTGCCGTCCGCGTACTCCTCGGTGTAGGTCGGCGCGGCGAGCGCCTCGCACTCTCCCCAGCCGGCACCGAGGTCCGTTTCGACCCGAACGAGCACGACGGGCCTGCGAGCATGCGTGCCACCGCTCGTCGACATCGACCGGACGAGCTCGAGCTCGAGGCGACGGAGCTCCACCGCGAGCACCCTCACGGCCACGACCCTACCTGGGGCGATCTGGGGAGCGGTAACGTGCTGGGGCCGGCGGCGGCCCCTCGCGGGCGGCGCGTACGGGCCCGGATGGCGGAATGGCAGACGCGGCGGCCTCAAAAGCCGCTGTCCGAAAGGGCGTGCGGGTTCGAGTCCCGCTCCGGGCACACGGAGGTCTCACGTTTGGACCTCCCACATCTTGTGGGATGTGACACTCGCTCCCCCGGTCGCCTCGTGAGGCGCTCGCTCTGGTGGATGAGCGCGGCGAGCTGGCCGGTGCCGAGGTCACCCT
>JAODBO010000163.1 GCA_025464005.1 Acidimicrobiaceae bacterium
TGAATCGCGACCGTGACCGCCGCTCAGCGGCGTGAACTGGCCATCAGGGCGCGTGCGATGGCGGATGCGGCATTACGGGGAGCTCGGCATTGAAAGCTTAATGCCGATATCGGCATTAAGCTTTGTAGCCATCGCGGTAGTTGTGGCTCGTCTTGTGCACGTGGCGGGACTCGGGATCGACGACCGAGACGACGCGGTCGGGTGCCGTGCGCTCCGCGATCTTCCAGCGACCTGGTCGGTCAGTCGGCTCGACGTCCTGGCCGGCGACGAGCGTGAGCAGTGCCACCGCGTCGGCCTGGGCCTCGTCGAGGTCGAGCTCCTCTGCCGCGAAGACGAGCTCGTTCGCGTCCTCGACGAGCTCGGAGACGAGGCGGTCGATGTCGTCGCGGTCCTCGTAGTCAGCAGGCGGCCGGCCGCCTTTCAGGTTCTCCTCGTGGACGAAGACGCCATGCAGCTCGGGGATGAGCTTTCGGACGCGCCGCATCTGGGTGACGAGCATCGTGATCGTGTCTTGGCGCTGCACCGCGTCGTCGAGCACCGTCGAGTCGAGCGCTCGGCGGTGCTTTGCCGCGATCACCCCGGAGAGCCGAACGACATCACGCACCGAGTCGAAGATGCGCTGAGGACGATCGGAAGCCCGGAGCTTCGCACGCCAGAGCGTGAGCACCGTTGGATGGAAGGCCTCGTCGGTGAGGGAGAGACCACAAGCGGCCTTCCAGGCGATGTTCGTCTGCAACGCCCGGCAGGCCTCGCGATCGGACAGCCCCTCGAGGGCCTGGAGCACCATCACCGTCGCGATGACGTCGGCCGGCACCGAGGGCCGGCCGCGACCAGACGGAAACAGGTCACCAAACAGGTCGTCGGGAAAGAGCTGTCGGCGGTGCTCGGCGAGAAAGGCGTGCACCGACCCCTCGCCGAGTAGATGGCCACAGAGCGCCGCGGCGTCGAGGAACTCGCGGTCGATTCGAGACGATCCCTGCATAGGCCAAGTCTCGCCGCCCGCAGGCCAGATCGCGAATCGAGGCCTCAGCGGAGCCGATTGCTCAGCAGTCTCCTAGTGCCGCATCAGGCAACGTTTGCCTCGTTCGGGCTCATTCACCACAGCCCGGTATCCCCGATTACCGTGCGCCCACTACCCGTCGTGGCCGATCAAGCCTGACTCCGGTCGCGAGCGGCAGTTATGTGTCGAGAAACTGGCGCACCGCGCGCTTGGAGCGGAGCAGGTACACCGCAACATGCCTTCCGTGCTGCGACAGGATCCCCAGCTCTTTTTCGCGCTCAGAACGGCGGTCTTGCCAGATGCGCCAAACCAGACACCATTCATCTCGTAAACGGCGCCAGCGGGACTCATCACAGCCCTTCGGTAGCTCGAAGCCAACCGGGCGCGTGCGAATCCCGCGCACGAGGGCGCGCCATGCGCAGATCCACCACGGTGTGTCGAGGAACACCACCGTGTCTGCTCGCTCAAGCCGAAGATCGAGCGTGGCGTGGTAGTTGCCGTCGGCGATCCAGTCATCGCTGGCGAGCAGTCCCCTCTGCTGCTCGCGCCACTCTTCCTCGGTCGGCTCTGTCCAACCGGGCTTCCAGAAGTGGACGTCGAGAACAATGATGGGAAGGCCAGTTATCGCCGAGAGCGCTCGCGAGAACGTGCTCTTGCCCGCCCCGGCCATGCCGGTCACCACGACGCGGCGGAGCCCGACGGAGATCGCTCCAGGGATCTCGCTCATTCAGACCGAGGGTCCATGAATCGGCTATCCGACACCAGCTCATCATGCCGTACAGGTCCGGGCCGCCTTGGAGTCGGCCCCGGCGGAACCGGCCACCGCCCGGGATCACCGCAATCGGGCGGGTCCGAGTGCCGGGCAAACGTTGCCGGTCACGGCGCTAGTCGTCAAGACCTAGGGGGCGATCACGATCCAACCGCGACGATCGAGCTCCGCGGCGAGCTGCTCGGCCGGCATCCGGCGGATCGCCTGCTCCACCGCCGACGGCGCGCGGGCCGGTGTCGCTCGGGCGGGGGCGTCTTCGTCGGGTTGCGCCGGTGCGTTCTGCAGCTGGTCGATCAACGCCTCGGCTTCGTCGCGCGTGAACTTGCCCGCGGACTGGCGCTGCGTGAAGCCCATCGGGCCTCGAGCGTCACGAAAGTCGGTGTGGCCCGCTTCTTGGAGAAGCTCTAGAAGCTCGCGTAACTGCCTCGCCGATGCCGGAGGACCCGCCTGTTGACCGAATGCCATGTCCGACAGTCTCGCGAAAGCTGAGCTACTGGTGCTGGCCGTTGCTCACGCCGGGCTTCGCGCGCGACCTCGCGGCAATGCTCAGACGGGATCGATGCCGGCGACGCCTTGATCGCGGACGTTGTCGCTCCAACCGCGCCCGTCCCAGTAACGCTGCTCGTGGCGACCCGTCGTGTCGGTGTACCAGCCGAAGAGCGGCGTCTTGCCCGTGTGGTCGCCGATTGGCGGCGGCGGCCCGGTGTGGACCGGTAGCGGCGGCGCGATGGAATTCGCGGCCGGCTCTTCGACGACGGCCGGCTGAGGAACCGAGGTTCCTGCCCGCTGGGGATACGCGGGAAAGCTGCCGGGCATCGCGGGTGCGGCACCCGCGCCCACCGCCGGCTTGGTCGTCGCTTGGGCCAGGAGCTCGACAATGATGCCGAAAGGCTGCAGGAAGAAGCAGATGAGCGCCCATACCGCCGAAGGCAGGCGCCAGGGCGTCACGCCTCGGGCGAGGCGGTGGCGATGCGACATGCGGTAGCCGAGAGTCGCGAACACGAAAGCGAACAGCACTGACGCGACGATGTCCCCGCGGGTGTACCCGGCGAGCAGTGATGCAAAAGTCATGTGGGCACCCCCCGGTGCGGGCGGGGGCGGCCCGAGGGGTCACCGGCCAGTAGATACATACGGCCATTCTACTTGCCGAGCTGGGCTGCTCGTGCGTTTGACCTGAGTGACGGCTGTGCGGCGCGGCGCGGAGCGCTCCCGCCGAGCACGCGGGGAGCTCAGCGCAGCGGCTCAGCGCCCCGTCGGACGGCGATGGCGATGCTGCCAACAGCCACTGTGCCAGTGGCGTCGCTCCGACGGCTCGGCGAGCGGGACGACGACGAGATGGCCCACGCCCGGCAAGATCTCCTGGTTGCAACCCGGACACACGTAGGTCTTTTGCGCAGCGTATGGCTGGATTCGGCGCACCTGCGCGGGCGAGCCGGTAATCGGGTCGGTCTCGATGCTCTCGGGACCGAACGCGCCGAAGCGTGCGCCGACATCGCTTCTGGCGACCGCTCGGTCGGGACTTCCCCCCGAGCGCCCAGAACTACGGCGCTTGGAATTGCGACGCGCTTTCACGACTCGATTATCCCGTCCCGCGACCCGCTGTCGATCAGGCGGAGTCCGACGACGTCGCCAACGGCGCGAGCCCCAGGAACCAAGCCCTCTTCGGCGGTCGGCGCCGTGACAGTCTGTGCGCATGGCTTCCGAACCTTCGACCGACGTGGTGCCCCCACCCCCGCTCGCCCCCCGTCGTCCCCACGCGCTCGAGGCGCACGGAGACGTGCGCAGCGACGACTGGTGGTGGCTGCGCGACCGGGAGGATCCCGAGGTCATCGCCTATCTCGAGGCCGAGAACGCCTATGCGGACGCCTGGTTTGCTCCGCTGGCGGGGCTGCAACTGCAGCTGTTCGAGCAGATCAAGGGGCGTGTCCAGGAGGACGACGTGTCGGCACCGAGCCGGCGCGGCGACTGGTGGTACTGGAGCTCGACCGCCGAGGGCGCCCAGTACCGCACCTACCACCGCCTCGAGGACCCCGAGCGCCGGCACGACGCCGCTCGGGCGCTCGAGATCGCCCGGGCCGGTGGGGGCGAGGTCATCCTCGACGAGAACGCGCTCGCAGGCGGTCACGACTACTTCGCGCTCGGCGTGTTCGACGTGAGCATCGACCACGCGCTTCTGGCCTACGCCGTCGATCTCGACGGATCGGAACGGTACGCGCTTCGCTTTCGCGACCTCGGGTCGGGCGAGGACCTGCCCGACCTCATCGAAGGCGTGCACTACGGCTCCGCGTGGGCGGCCGACCACCGGACGTTCTTCTACGTCCGTCCCGACGCGGCGATGCGCCCGTACCAGGTGTGGACCCATCGCCTCGGGGAGCCTGTGGAGGACGACCGACTGGTCTACGAGGAGAGCGACGAACGGTTCTCTGCGTCGGTCGGACTGACGCGCAGCGAGCGGTACGTGCTCGTGCAGGCCCAGTCCAAGATGACCTCCGAGGCGCGGTGGATCGACGCAGCGGCACCGGAGTCCGTGCCCGCCGTCGTGCTGGCGCGTCGCCAAGGCGTCGAGTACGACGTCGACCACGCCGTGCTCCCCGGCGAGGGGGACGTCTGGCTGGTGCGCTCGAACGCCCCCGGCGCTGACGGCGACGAGGCGACGAACTTCTCGGTCACCGTGGTGCCGCTCGGCTCTAGCGAGGCGACCGAGACCCTCGTCGGGTACAGGAGCGAGGTGAAGATCGAAGCGATCGACGCCTTCTCGAGCCACGTCGTCGTGGTGGAAAGGGAGTCAGGCCTCGAGCGGTTGCGCGTGATCTGGCTCGCGGATCGCACCCAGCACGTTGTCGAGCAGCCCGATCCCGTGTACTCGCTCACCGGCACGGGCAACGCGGAATGGGAAGGGACGACATACCGCTTCGGCTATACCTCGCTCGTCACCCCGGTCTCGACCATCGACTACGACGTGGCGACGCGCGAGCGGCGCGTCGTGAAGGTCCAGCCCGTGCTCGGGGGCTACCGCCCCGAGGAGTTCCGCAGCGAGCGGATCTGGGCCACCGCCCCCGACGGGACCAAGGTGCCGATCTCGCTCGTGTGCCGGCGCGACCAGATCCTCGACGGCAGCGCGCCGTGCCTGCTCTACGGGTACGGCTCCTACGAGATCACGATCGACCCGACGTTCTCTGCGGCGCGTCTCAACCTTCTCGAACGGGGCATGGTGTTCGCCATCGCCCATGTGCGCGGTGGCGGTGAGATGGGCCGGCGGTGGTACGAGGAAGGCCGCCTGGAACAGAAGTCCAATACGTTCACCGACTTCATCGCGTGCGCCGAGCACCTCGTCGCCGAGGGCTACACGAGCCCGGACCGCCTGGTCATCCGCGGTGGGAGCGCCGGCGGCTTGCTCGTGGGCGCAGCTATGAACCTTCGGCCGGAGCTGTTCGCAGCCGTCGTGGCCGAGGTCCCCTTCGTCGACGTCGTGACGACCATGTCCGACGACACCCTCCCGCTCACCGTCGGTGAGTGGGAGGAGTGGGGCGACCCGATCACCGATGCCGACGCGTACCGGCGAATGCTGGCCTATTCGCCCTACGACAACGTCCGTCGGGCCGACTACCCGGCGATGTACGTCACGGCAGGCCTCAACGACCCTCGCGTCGGTTTCTGGGAGCCGGCGAAATGGGTGGCCAAGCTCCGCGCGGCGACGACGGGGAGCCGTCCCATCCTGCTCCGCACTGAGCTGGGCGCCGGGCACCAGGGACCGTCTGGTCGCTACGAGGCCTGGCGTGACGAGGCTCGGGTGCAGTCCTTCGTCCTCACCTGGGTGGGCATCGCCGACTGAACCGGCGATCGAGCATTCGGGATCTGGACGAGGTGCTGAGGCGAGCAGGATCGGATTGCTGAGCACGTGGTCGCCCACCTGGAGTGCCCGCCGATCGGACCGAGAAGGGCGCCGGCGTCGAGGACGGCCGGGCCGTCACATCGCGCCCCGTGCGGACATGCCGGCGCCGGCCGGGATGCACGGACGTAGGATCGGCCGGGTCGCCCGACCTCGTTTGTCGGCCCGGTCCCGCGGGTAGCCAACTGCCCACGGACCGAGCGCGGAGGTGAGATTGTGCCAGCTGGAACCGAAGATCTCGTCGCTCTCTTGAAGGCAGACCACAAGACGGTGGAAGCACTGCTGGCGGCCGTTGACTCGACGGCCGAGTCGGCCATCGTCGAGTACTTCTGCAAGGTTCGAGAGGAGCTCGTGCGCCATGAGGTCGCGGAGGAGCTGGTGGTCTATCCCGCGTTCCGGCGCAACGTGCCGGGCGCCGACGCCGTGGCCGACGCACGCATCGCCGAGCAGTCCGAAGCGGAGGAGGCGCTCGCCCGCCTCGACAAGCAGGAGGACGACCCGGCGGCGCTTCGCTCCGGACTCGTGAAGCTCCGAGGGAACGTGCTCGCGCACGCGATACGAGAGGAGCAGGAGGTGTTCCCGCTGCTCGAGAGCCACACAGGAACCGAGGAGTTGCAGGAGCTCGGACGGCGTTACGAGAAGGCGCTCGCTGCCGCGCCGACGCATCCTCACCCACACGCCCCCGACTCGCCCCCCGGCAACATCGTGCTCGGGCCGGTCGCGGCGCTCGTCGACCGCGTCCGGGACGCGATGAAGAGGTCGTCGTAGGCGACGAGGTTGTGGTGAGCGAGCTCCGAGCCGCTCCCGAGTGCGAGCTCGCCAAGGTGTCCGGGCTCTGCTCGCGGTGAGTTCCTCACCGTGTTCGCCGTCCGAAGTGGGACGAGAAACTCTCGTAGCTACGCGAACGCGATGGCCATCCGGCGAGGCGCGGATTAGGTTTGAGTAGCGCGGGTCCTGGGAAAACGACATGCGGCAGTGGGCGCGCGGAGGTGTGAGATGGGCGGACGAGCCGATCGCTTCGATCTCTCTTCGGTAGCGATACCGGACCGATTGCCCCTGCTCGATCGCGGGAGCCACGACGAGCGCGAGGGCAGGGCGTGCGCCATGGAAGCCGCCTCGTGGCTTTCCTGTGAGCCCTGGTCAGACGCTCCCCGTTCGGTCCACCCGGTGCTGGCGAGGGCGGCGCGGGCGGCGAACGACCAGCTGGACGACGACGAGCGACAAAAGATCTGGCCCCTGATACTCGCCTCGCTCGGCACGACCCGCCGGGCGCGCCCACTCCTTCGGGTTCGCCTCGAGCGGTCGAGACGGCGAGCATGTCGAGAGCTCGGTCGCAACGATCTGCGGGCGGTATGGGAAGCGGTCCTCGACGAGCACGCCCGCCTCTGCGGGCACCGGGGGGTCGATGTGCCGAGGGACCGGTTCGTGAGCCTGGCCGACCGCCTCCGGCGGTGACCGGGTAGCCACGCGACGCCTATCCCTGCGCTCGCGGCGGAGGATATCTGCCGATCTGCTAGGCAGATGGAGATGCCGGGACCGCGACGCCGGGCGCTGCGCACCGGGGTGCGGGTAGTCCTCGACGACGCGCCGTCACGCTCCGGGCGCGACCCGTCGCAGCTCGAGATCCTGCTCGAGCTGGCGGTGATCGCCGACGAGTCGGGTCTCGACGGGTTCTTTCTAGCGAGTTCCGAAGGGATCGATCCCTATGTTGTCCTCGGCGCCGCCGCGGCGAGGACGACGAGCATCGTGCTCGGCTGTCTCGCCGCGCCGGCCAACGAGCGGCCGCCGTCGGTGCTCGCGAAGGTCGTGACGACGCTCGATGTCCAGAGCGAGGGACGAGCAATCCTCGGCCTCGCACCATCGTGGCCGCGTCATCTCGAGGCTCCGGGTCAGCCGAATCGCCCGGGCGAGCTCGCGCGACCCGAGCTCGAGCTCGGCGACGCCCTCGAGATCTGCCGTGCGATGGTGCGCGTGCCGGCGCCGAGCTATAGGGGAGCGACCGCGGCGATCGCGAGCGCGTGGAACGAGCCCCGCTACGTCGAGTCCGGGCCCACCCCGATGGCGCTGCTCGCACCTGCAGCGTCCGATCCGAGGACGGGCGGGGCACCCGCACAGGTAGGAGGACTGTTCGCCCTGGCGGCGAGGTTCACCGAGGTGTGCGTGTTCGAGGTCGGGCTCTCGGACCCGGCCGAGCAACTGGCGGAAGAGCTAGGGGATGTCACGGCGAACACGGCGGAGGGACTTCGCCGGGAGTTCGACGCCGCGTGCCTCCAGGCGGGCCGACCGCCCGGGGAGGTCGGCCTCGTCGCCGTGACCGCACTGCGGGCGTCGTCGTCAGCGGCTACCGGTGATCGCGACATCGCGGAGGTGGTGCGGCGCGCGACGGCGTGGCGACGTGCCGGCTGCGACGGGGTGGTCGTCGACGTGGGCCCCGACGACCTCGGCGACAAGCGCATCGGCGATCTCGCGGTCGCGATCGCCCAGCTTCGCGACTGAACGATAAAGAGGGAGTCGCTGGCGAGCAGGGAGTCGAGCAGAGCGGTACGGTTCGTTTCGTGGCCCTTCCCGTGTCCGATCGCCCGGTCTACCCGTCGCTCAGCGCCAAGGCCTACGAGCATCCGGCCGACAAGGCCGCGACGGCGGCGCTCGCGACGATCCCGCTCCTCGACAGGATCTTGAAGAAGCTGAGCGAGCTTCGCTTCGAACGCTCGTTCCAGCAGCTCCTCCTCGCCGACGCGGTGCGTCTCGGCGAGCGGCAACGCCCCGACGTGTACGGCGCCCACCTCGACGCGCTCCGCACGCTCGACGTCCCGCAGCGCCCCGAGCTCTACGTCGGTCAGATGCAGTCGATGAACGCCATGACCGTCGGCTCGGCACATCCGGTCGTCATCCTCAGCCCGTCGCTCGTGAAGTCCGTCGCCACGGATCAGCTCGCGGCGGTGCTCGGCCACGAGAACGGTCACGTCCTGTCGGACCACGTCCACTACGCGACCGTTCTGGCGATCCTGCAGCGCCTGCTCGCGTCCGGGCTCTCCCCGGTCGGTCGCCTCCCGCTCCAGGCCGTGGTGCTCGTGCTCCTCGAGTGGTACCGGTGCGCGGAGCTCAGCTGCGATCGAGCGGCGACGCTCGTCGTCGACGACCCGCTCGTCGTGTGCCGGCTCCTCATGAACACCGCCGGGGGCGGCGTCGAGGGGCTCGACGTCGACGCCTTCATCCAGCAGGCGACCGAGTACGCGGAGACCGAGGACCTGCTCGCCCGGCCCGGGCGCTGGCTGACCGAGCTCGGCCGCACCCACCCCTTCGCGGTCCGCAGGGTGGGCGAGCTCACGCGCTGGGTCGGCGAGGGCGACTTCGACCGGATCCGGTCGGGCAGCTACCTCCGACGGGGCCAGGAGCCGCCGGTCACCGACCAGCTACGCCGGGCGACCGAGCACTACCGGGAGCGCTTCACCGAGATCGTGGACCGGGTAGCGGGCGGCACCCAGAAGCTGTTCAACCAGTTTTCCTCCTGGTTGCGGATGGACGGGGGAGACGGCGAGCAGGAATGACGCCTCAGGTCCGCGACCGCCCAAGCGCGAGGCCTGACTCTGGATCGAAGAAGTGGAGCCGGTCGGTGTCCACCACGAGCTCGGCACGCTCGCCCTCGCGCACGGGCGCCCGTGGACCGAGCCGAGCCACGAACCGCCTCGACCTCGGCGAGCTCGCCCCGCCGTCCTGCTCCTCGATCACGTCCCCGGCGAGCGCGAGCCCGGCGCGCTCCTCGCCGAGCGAGAAGTGGGCGAGGATCTCCGAGCCGAGCGCCTCCCGCACCTCGATCACCGCCTTCAGTCGGCGGTCGGCGCCTGCCTCGGGTGCGCTCGTGGCGTCGGTGATGTCCTCGGAGCGAAAGCCGACGACGACCCGTCTGCCTGCGTAGGCCTCGATCTCGGGGCGCGCCTGTCGGCAGATGTCGCTCACCGCGAGGCTCGAGTCGCCGAAGCGGCAGTGGAGCCGGCCGGACTCGGCCTCGAGGCTGGCCTCGACGAGGTTCATCGCCGGCGAGCCGATGAACGACGCTACGAAGAGGTTGGCGGGCTGCTCGTAGAGCCGCTCCGGAGCGTCGACCTGTTGCAGGATGCCGCCGCGCATCACGGCGACGCGGTCACCCATGGTCATGGCCTCGACCTGGTCGTGCGTGACGTAGATCGTCGTCGCGCCGAGCATTCGCTGGATCCGGGCGATCTCGGCGCGCATGTCGACCCGGAGCTTCGCGTCGAGGTTCGACAGCGGCTCGTCCATCAGGAACGCCTGAGGTTCGCGGACGATGGCCCGTCCCATGGCGACTCGCTGGCGCTGGCCGCCCGACAGTGCCTTCGGCTTGCGCTCGAGGTACTGGGTCAGGCCGAGGATCCTTGCCGCCTCGCGGACCCTGCGGTCGATCTCGTCCTTCGGGACGTTGCGGATCTTCAGTGCGAAGGCCATGTTGTTGTAGACGCTCTTCTGGGGGTAGAGCGCATAGTTCTGGAAGACCATCGCGATGTCACGCCCGCGCGGGAGCATGTGGTTCGCGACGCGCCCTCCGATGCGCAGCTCGCCTCGGGAGATCTCCTCGAGCCCCGCCACCATGCGCAACGCGGTCGTCTTGCCGCACCCAGACGGGCCCACGAGCACGACGAACTCGCCGTCCGCGATGTCGAGCGAGAGTTCGGACACCGCGGAGGTGCCGTCCGGGTAGACCTTGGTCACGCGATCGAACGTGATCTCAGCCATGACGGGGGTCCTCCGTGCTCGATGTCGTCGTCGCCCTCGTGCGGGCGCCACTGTCTGTCAGAAGTCTTCTCGAGCGGCCGCTCACTTGCCGACCCCGAGGGTCAGGCCGCGCACGAGATAGCGCTGGAAGCCCAGGTACACGACCATCGCCGGGAGCGCGCTCACGAGCGAGCCCGCCATGAGGATGGGCACGCTCGTCGTGCGACCCGAGGCGAGCACCGCCAGGCCGACGGTTATCGGCCGCTCGGCAGGGTTTTGCAGGAAGAGCAGGCCGACGAGCAGGTCGTCCCAGATCTGCACGAACTGCAGCACCGTCACCGTCGCTATCGCCGGCAGCGCGAGCGGGAGCGCGACGCGCCACAACGTCGCCGGGTAGCTCAGGCCGTCCACGACGGCCGCCTCGATGAGCTCGTCGGGCAGGCCACGGAAGTAGGTGGTCATCAAGAAGGTGGCGAACGGCGTCCCGAGAGCCGCGTAGACGAGGATCGCGCCGGTGTAGTTGTTCGTGAGCCCCAGTCGGCTGACGTTGACGTACTCGGGTATGAGGATCGACTGCAGCGGCACCATCATCGCCCCGACGAGCGCGAGGAAGACGCCTTGGCTCCCGCGGAACTGGAGCTTCGAGAACGCGAAGCCGGCCGAGATGCTCACGACGAGGATGATGGCGATCGAGGCCGCGCAGATGAGGGTCGAGTTGAGCAGCTGCTGACCGATCGGCACCGTCTGACCGAGCGTCGTCCAGCTCGAGATCGAGCTCCCGTGACCCGTCTGGTATTGGGCCTCGGTGTGGAACGACGTCGTGATCATGAAGTAGAAGGGGTAGAGCATCACGGCCGCGACGGCGACCATCAAGAGGAACAGCACACCTCGCCGGGCGCGGCTCCGCCTCGAGCGAGCCGGCGCTAGGGGCACTGACGGACCTGCGACGTTCACAGGCGTCCCGGGCGGCGCTGGCGCTGTCCATTCGGTGGGGGCTGAGCGGGCCACGGCCGTCACTCCGACCGGATGAGCTTGAGCTGGACGATGCCGACGACTGCCATCATGACGAACAGCACGATCCCATAAAGGGCGGCCGTGCCGAACTCGCTCTGGGAGAACCCCGTCTGGTACACGAAGAACTCCATCGTCGTCGTCGAGTAGCCCGGGCCGCCGCCGGTCATGACGAAGATCAGGCTGAACAACGCCGAGAACGCGCTGATCACGGTCATGATGAACGCGAGCTGGACGAAGCGCTTGAGGTGCGGGAGCGTGACGTTGGAGAAGCTCTGCCACGCCGTCGCGCCGTCGACGAACGCCGCCTCCTGGACGGTGGTGTCGAGCGTGGCGAGACCGGTGAGGAAGATGACGGTGTTGGTGCCGATCATCGACCAGACGAAGGTGATCGCGAGCGCGAGCAGCGCGGTCGAGGAGGAGCCGAGGAAGTCGGTGTGCGACCCGATGATCTTGTCGAGCGGGCCGTCGTAGGCGAAGAAGCGCTCGGCGACCATGCCGATGACGACCCACGAGATGGCGGTGGGCAGGAAGTACACGGATCGGAAGAACTTCCAGCCGCGCACGCGCTCGTGCAGCAGCACGGCGATGCCGAGCGGGATCGCGAGGGCGAAGGGCACGGCGAGAAGCAGCAGGCCGTTGTTGGTCAGCACCTGCCAGAAGGCCGGGTTGTGGAAGGTCTGGGTGTAGGCGCTCGGACCGATCCATGTGGAGGTGACCCCGTTCCACTGGGTCATCGAGTAGTAGACGGCCTGGACGATCGGTATGACGACAAAGGCCACGACAAGCGCGAGGGCCGGTATCGACAGCACGAGTCCGGTGAGGCGTCGCTGGGTCGACAGCCGCATCCGCCGGGGCCGCTGCGAGCGCTCGACAGAGCGGCTCATAGCCACCGGAGTCACCAGCGCAGCCATCGTTCCCCCATTCTCACCTTTGCGTCTCTCCTCGGTGGGCGCATCGCGCGTGTCGGCCCGTACGGGCCCCACCGCGGACGACGTCGTCCGCGGTGGGGGCGCCCGGTGGTTATCCGGCGTACTTGGTGCCTCGCTGAGCGGCCGGTAGCTGCTGCAGCGTCTGGTTCATCTGCGTGAGCGCCGCCTTCGGGCTCTCCTGGTCGGCGAGCACCGAGGGCAGCACCTTGCTACCGGTGTTCACGACGTTGCCCTGGACGACGTTGTCGAGCATCGGGTACGGCGTGTAGCCGCCCTTGTTGACGAAGTCGAGCATCTCCTGGTTGACCGCGTTGCTCGTCGACATGCCCTTGATCGCCGGGATCAGACCGGCGGCGTTGACGATGGAGCCGGCCTGCTGGGTCGTCAGGAAGTCGAGGAACTGGACATCCGCGCTCTTGTGCTGGGAGTAGCTGGTCATCGAGAAGCCGTCACCGGCGAACTCGACGACGCCCTTGATCGGCGTGGTCGAGAACGGTGGGACGAACGCGGCGACCTTCGAGCCCATCGCCTTGGTGTACTGGGCGGTGTCCCAGGTTCCGTCGACGAGCATCGCGGCCTTGCCGTTCTCGAACTGCTGGATGTTGTTCGTCTTGGTCAACACGTCGGGGTTCGTGCAGCCGGCCGTCTTCAGCTTCTGCCACGCCGCGAGCTGGGCGACGTTCTGCGACGAGGTCCAGGGGATGGAGCCGTCGTAGAGACCCTTCCAGTCAGCGACGCTGTGCGCGCCGATCATCAGGTAGCTCGCGTCGTACCACGGGTAGAACTCGGCCCCGAGGGCTTGGCCGCCGTTGCCGTAGACGAGCGGCGTGATGCCGACCTTCTTCAAGGCCGTGCACGCCGAGTAGAGCTGGCTCCACGTCTTCGGCACCGACTTGATGCCCGCCTTGGCGAACGCCGACTTGTTGTAGAAGCCGATGTAGAACTGCACCTCGAGCGGAACGACGAAGGGCCCGTTGGCAGCGTTGAAGTCGTTCGCGGTCCACTGCAGGTCTTCGACGCGAGAGAGGTCCTTCGCCGGGACCATCCCCTTCAGGTTCTGGAGGAAGTTCTCGTACTGCAGCGTGAACAGGCCGGTCCACATGACTGCGAGGTCAGGGCCGTTGTGCGAGATCGCGGAGGCCTGCAGCAGGGAGAAGTAGTTCGCCGCCGGCTCGGACACCACGTTGATCTTGATCGTCGGATGCAGCTTCTCGAACGCCTTGACGAGTGCCCGGGTCGCGGTCGCGTTCTGCTCCGTCCCGTAGTTCTCCCACAGCGTGAGCGTCGTCGCCGACGTCGCGTGGCTGCGCGTGGCAGCTCCCGACGTCCCGGCGATCACCCCCGTCGCCATCGTTCCGGCGAGCACTGCGCTCGCGATCCATCTGGTCCATTTCATCTCTCGTCTGCTCCCTTCGTCGACACGGTCTGTGACACCTTGCTGCGTGAAATCTGGTTGAGTGACATCTAGCTGCGGGCCATCGCCTACGACCTCCCGACCACCGGCTCGACGAACCTCCGGTGCTCCGGACTGGGTGCCTCGAGAAAGTCGAGGTCGCAACCTTGCGGCGCCTGCGTGACGTGCGCCTGGTAGAGCGCGGGCCAGCCCCGAAGATGCACGGGGACCGGACGACGCCAAGCCGCCCGCCTGCGCTCGAGCTCGACCTCGTCGACGAGCAGGTCGATCCGTCCGCCATCCGCGTCCACCTCGACGAGGTCGCCGTCTTCGACGAGCGCGAGCGGGCCCCCCACGGCGGCCTCCGGCGCGACGTGGAGAAAGACGGTGCCGAAGCTCGTGCCGCTCATGCGCGCGTCGGTGATGCGGACCATGTCGCGCACGCCTTTCTCGAGAAGCTTCGAAGGGAGCGGGATCATGCCCCACTCGGGCATTCCCGGCGTGCCCACGGGGCCACAGCCGCGCAGCACGAGCACGCTCGTCTCGTCGACGTCGAGCGCGCGATCTTCGACGCGCCGGCGCATGTCCTCGTAGCCGTGGAAGACGACCGCGCGTCCCCGGTGGTGGAGCAGCTCCGGGGATGCCGCCGAGGACTTCACGACGGCCCCGTCGGGCGCGAGCGATCCACGCACCACCCGAAACGCTCCCCCTGAGCTGAGCGGATCGGAGACGGCGCGCACGACCCCGTTGGGCTCGGGAGCGACGCCGGCGAGGTCGCCGATGGATCGGCCGTCCGCGAGCAGCGAGGCCTCCTCGAGCAGGCCGCCGAGCGAGCGGACGAGTGTCGGCACGCCACCGGCGGCGTCGAAGTCCTGCACGAGGCCCTTTCCCGAGGGCTCGACGTCGACGAGCAACGGTATTTGCCGGCCGAGGCGGTCGACGTCGTCCAGCTCGAACGCGAGACCGAGCCGGCCTGCGATCGCCGCGAGATGGATGACCGCGTTCGTCGAGCCACCGATGGCATTCAGCACGCGGAGCGCGTTGCGCAACGAAGCTGCGTCGCAAACCGCGCTGGGCCGCACTCCGGTGCGCACCATCTCGACGATCCGCCGCCCCGCCGCCTGTCCGGCGAGCGGCGCCCGATCGTCACCGGCCGGGATCGTGCCCGTTCCCGGCAGCACGAACCCGAGGATCTCCGCGAGAACCGCCATTGTGGAGGCGGTGCCCATCGTGTTGCACGCGCCGAGGCCGCACGCGAGTGCGTCCTCGGCCTCGTGCCACGCGTCGTCGTCGAGCAGGTGTGCACGGCGCTCGTCCCACAGCCGCCACAGGTCCGTGCCCGTCCCGATGCGCCGGCCCCGGAACGACGCGGGCGGCCGGGCGCCCCCGGTCACGACGAGCGCCGGCAGATCAGCGCTCGCTGCTCCCATCAGCGCACCTGGAACGGTCTTGTCGCAGTTGGCGAGCAACAGGATGCCGTCGAGCGGGTGGCTCCTCAGCATCTCCTCGATCTCGATGGCGAGGAGGTTCCGATACAGCATCGCGCTGGGCTTCATGAGGTCCTCGCCGAGGGAGATGACCGGGAACTCGACCGGCACCCCTCCGGCCGAGCGCACGCCCTCTCGCAGGGCCGGGAGCAGGTCGCGCAGCGGCAAGTTGCACGGATTCAGCTCGCTCGCGGAGTTCGCGATGCCGATCACCGGACGGCCACCTTCGCCGTCGACCTCGAGGCCGGAGGAGCGCAACGCCACGCGGTGCTCGATCGCGGTCTCGTCGTCCCCCACGATCCAGGTGTCGCTACGCAGCATCGGCTGCTCGGTCCCCGGTGCCGGGCGCGCGCCTCAGCCCGCGCCGCGCTCTCGCCGCACTCGCGGCGGTCATCGGATCGGCACTCCGAGGCCCTTCGCGCCCGGACCCGACTGGATAAAGGCCGTCCCGCTGCGCTTCATCCACTCGAGGGCCACCGCGGCGCGATGGGCTTTCTCCCGGGCGATCGCGGCGACGTCGGCGGCGAGGTGGACACCGCTCGGGTAGAGCGGTCGAGAGTTGCGCAGGCCGAACTTCGTATAGATCGGCGCGGCGACCGCCACCAGGTCCGCGATCTCGTGGCCGCGAACGACGCCGCCTGCCCCGTCGGGCGACTCCACGTAGAGGTCGATCGGGAGCTCGGAGACCGACCTCATCTCGCCGAGCTGGCCGAGCGTCATGTCCGACGGGACGTTGATCGTCGAGGCGCCGAGCCGCTCCAGCTGCGCGAAGGTCACGGGGTTGGTCGGAGCCAGGTACGCGGAGACCTTCCAGACCATCTCCGACGGCAGCTCGCCACGGTGCTGCATCCCGGCGAGCACCTCGAGCAGGCCGGAGTCGGCGACGAGGAAGCCGCGGATGCCCTGCTCGACCGCGCGGAGGACGTCGTCGACGGCGTAGCGGAGCTGTCGCCCACCGCGCACCTTGCCCGCGAAGGCCGGGCCGTCCGCGGACCTCGACGACGCGCCGATGTCCCAGTCGTCGCGGGGCCCGACGAACAGCGAGACCTCGAGGCCTCGGTCCGCCCCGATACGGGCCATCTCGGCGAGCTCCGCCTCGGAGAGCAGCATCGCCCCGCTGCCTTGCGAGACCCGATTCACCGTCACCCCGAGCTCGTCCGCCGACGCCACGAGCGCCTGCAGTGCCGCCGGCCCCTCGATGCTCGGGATCTCGACCCGAAAGTGCGCGCCGTCGGGGAAGTGGGACGTGCTCGGCGGCGGCGCCGGCTCGGGGGTGATCCCCAGCCGGACGACGATGTCCGCGCCTCGGTGCGACGACTCCTCGTTCTCGTAGCTCACGATGCTCCCCTCTCGTAGTCCTGGACCACCATGACTGCCGGCCGCTCCCCGATAACCGGGGCCGCTGGCACCGTCGGCCACGCGTCCTCGTTCGTGACGCGCTCCAACCCGCCGTGGCCGACGATATAGGTGTCCTCGACCTTTGCCCCGCCCGCGAGGCTCGGGTTCCAGGCGATCGCGTGGCCGGCTTCGATCTCTTGGAGGTACCAGCGGCTGTCGCGATGCAGCGGAGCGATCTCGAACTCCCGCTGCTCGAAACCGATCGGACCGCCCTGGAAGTGCTGGCGCCAGGCGCCCGGCGCGCCGACGCCCGAATAGGCCGCGTCGAGCACGTCGAGTGCGTCGCCATAGGTGGAGCCCGGGCGGGACGCGCCGAGCACGGCGTCGTCGACCGCGGTGAGCTTCTCCTGCAGCACGGTCCACTCCTTCGTTGGCGCGTGCGCGAGCGCGATGCGTGTCGCGGCCACGTGCAGGCCGGCACGCCTGGCCACGACGACGGCCATCGCCATCTCGGACATCGGCGCGCCGATCGCGACGGGATGGCGGAAGCGCCGGACGCGCTCGTCACCGCCGACGATCACGACAGGCGTGTCGGCGCCGCCCGCCTCGACGAGCGAGACGAGCTGTGCTTGGACGTCGAGGTCGCGGTCGCGCCCCGGTCGCCACGCACGCAGGCACTCGCCGAGGGCGAACGCGGCGAGACGGCCGAGCGACCGCAGCTCGTCGAGCTCGTCGTCGCTCAGCGCCAACCTCAGGGCGACGAGCTCGTCGCTCGCATCGGGCCCGAGCTCCCGATGACCGTCCGATGCGAGCTCACCGGCGGGGACCCCGGCGAACTCGGACGCGGCCCGGACGAATGCGCCGGGGTCGAACCACGGCACGACGACGAGCTCGAGAGCGTGGCGCTCGGGGACGTACTCCGCACGGATGCGATCAGCCTCCACCTCGGAGGTGACGAGGGCCGCCGACGCCGGGGTCACCACGACCCAGGCGAGATCGGTGCCGGCCGACCTGTCGACCGGAGGGGCGAGGCCACCGGTGGCCCACGCCACCGAGCCCGGCCGTGTGAGGACGATGCCCGGGAGATCCGCGCGTTCGAGAAGGCGGACGAGCCGCCCGCGCGCGTTCGTCGCTCGGCGTGACCGTGAATCCGAAGTGTTCGGTACTGCCGAATCAGGTTCCATTATTGTGCACGCATTGAACCACCAGCACTCGGCAGGGTCAAGGGCTACTCTGGCAGTTCGCACGGTATTAACAACACCGTTGTGCTGCGCCGAACAATCACCGGAATGTGGATCAAGAGGCAAGCGAGTGAGACAAGTCGACTTCGACGACCCGAGCGAACACGGCGATTGAAACAAGTGCCGTGAGACGAGTGCGCCACGACGGGAGACCGGTCACGTGACCTTGCCAGCATCAGGAGCCGAGCCTGGCGCGACCGCCGGGAGCGCGATGCCCGCTCCGACCCCTCCGGACCGCTACACCGTGCGCAGCGTCCAGCGAGCACTGCGGGTGCTCGAGATCGTCTCCTCCGAGCCTGTGAGCGGGATGTCCCTCACCGAGATCTCCCAAGCGCTCGGAGCCTCGAAGTCCACGACGCTCGCGACGGCGAGAACGCTCACGGCCCACGGGATACTGCGCTCCATCGACCCTGGCCCGCGCTACAAGCTGGGAACGGCCCTCATCCGTTACGGCGATCTCGCCTCCCAGCAGAGCCCGATCGGCGAGGTCTGCCTGCCGATACTTCGCGAGGTCAGCGCGGCGACCGGGATGACGGCGCGTATGGCACTCGCCGAGCAGGGCTATCCGGTCTGCATCGAGCGCATCGACGGTCCCGGGACGATCCGCTTCCACGCGCCGCTCGGCAGGCGCGAGCCGCCGCACGCCACGGCCGCGGGCAAGGCGATGCTCGCGATGCTGAGCGAGGAGCGGGTGTCGGAGATCTGCCGGGAGACGGGGCTCCGGCGGCACACGGCCCACACCATCACCGACGTCGCGACCCTGTTCGTCGAGCTCGACGCCGTACGGCGACGGGGCTACGCCGTCGACGACGAGGAGGAGGTCGACGGCGTGTTCTGTATCGGCGCCCCCTTCTTCGACCACAACGGAGCGTGCGCCGGCGCGATCAGCGTGACGGGGATCAAGCACGACCTGCCGGGCTGGAAGCTCGCTGAGATGGGCCGGCTGATCGGCCACCACGCCGACGAGGTGTCGAAGCTGCTCGGAGGTCCGGGCTTTCTCGAGGTGTCCAGCCGGCTGTCCCGGGTCACAGGTGCGCCGAGCGGCCGGGTAGAGGCGGAGCGATGACGCGCGCCCTCGTCGTCGGCGGTGCCGGCAAGCTCGGGCTCGAGGAGCGAGCCGCGCTCGAGCCCGCTCCGGGGAGCGTGGTCGTGGCTCCACGCGTGGTCGGCCTGTGCGGCACGGACCTCGAGATCGTCGACGGTGCCATCGACCCGGCCTTCGTCCGCTATCCGCTCGTGCTCGGCCACGAATGGGCAGGCGTCGTCGCGCGCCCCGGGGACGGGCCGTGGGCCGAAGGACAGCCGGTGGTCGTCGAGGGCATCGTCCCGTGCCGCGTCTGCGCCCACTGCGTCGCCGGCGACACCAACCTCTGCGACACCTACGACGAATTCGGCTTCACCAGCGACGGCGGCGCCGCGGACGAGATCCTCGTGCGCGCCGACCTCGTGCACGCTCTAGCTCCCGGTATCGACCTCGAGCACGGAGCGCTCGTCGAGCCGGCTTCGGTCGTCTACCGAGCACTCGCGAGGGCGGTCGCGGGCCCTGGGCTCGACTGTCTCGTGGTCGGAGACGGGACCGTCGGGCTGTTGGCGGCGCACCTGCTCCAGCTCTGGTCGCCGGCGAGCACCGTCGTGCTCGGTCAGCGTCCCGAACAGGAGACGCTCGCCCGCGCGGCGGGAGCAGACGCTCTCGTCGACAGCGTCGCACCCGCGGCGTTCCATCTGGTCGTCGAGGCCGCAGGCACGGGGGCTGCGGTCGAGTCAGCGCTGCGAGCCGCGAAGCGGGGTGGCACGGTCGTGCTCCTCGGCCTGCCACCGCACGGCTCCACCTTCCCGATAGAGCCGGCCGATCTCGTCAACAATGACCTGACGATCCAGGCGAGCTTCGGTTACACCTCGGTCGCTTGGCGCCGGGTCGTCGCGCTCGTCAACTCGGGGCGCTTACGCCCGGCGTTTCTCGTCACCCACCGCTTCCCACTCGAGCGCTACGCCGACGCCTTCGATGCGCTGCGAAGGCCGGCGCCGGGCGTGCCTCGCGCCAAGGTCGTGCTAG
>JAODBO010000169.1 GCA_025464005.1 Acidimicrobiaceae bacterium
ATCCTGCGCCCCGAACCGACCCACGGGCTGTCAGTGATCCAGCACCTGTCCACGTGGATGGGCTCCGATGACGAACCGGACGGGCGCCGCACGGTCTACGCGCGCCTTGACTACCGCGCCGACGGCACGCCGCTGTACGGGACCAGTCGCGCGCCCGAACTGCCCCCTGACCTCGACGGGGTCAGGGAACTGCCCTTTTCTCGCTTCAATCCGACCGCTAACCCCTCAAGAAAGAGTGATGACATGACCGCTGCCAGCTGCTCATGCGGCTTTACCGAACTCGCAGACGAGGAACTGAACGACCACCTCCTGCGCGTATTCGAGCCTGACGACCGCACGGGGAACGACGGCGTTGCCCACGAGGAACGCGAACGCCTGACGTGTGCCTGCGGATTCACCGTGACCACGGCCGAGGAACTCGACGCACACTTTCTGAAGGTCTTCGCTCCCGATGACGCCATCGGGAGTGACGGCAGCAAGCACGAGCCAGTGCTGGCCGACAATGGTGCCTGACCTCCAAGCGCGGCAGTCGGGCGCGAGCGTGCCGGAGGCGGTGCGGGACGCCGCCGTCAGGGCAGCCCGCAGGCACAGCCAGGTCGACCCGCTGCTGTTGCGGCGGGTCCGGGACGCCCTGGCCCGGCTGCCGGACAGCGCCCTGAACCGACGATCTTCACACGATTCCCATCATGCCAGGTCCGCCACTGGACTCACACCAGCCTCTTCAGCGTCGACCCGGGAATGGCTCAGGATCTCGACACCGGCATAACGTGCTGTGAACCACCGCCGCTGCAGGCTTCGTGGGCGTAGCGTTTGACTATGGCTACTGGCATGGTTGCGCGGGTTGGGACAACGCATCTGTCGGTCAGGGTTCCCTGGCACGACTCTGGCTGGAACGGGTCGATCTGTTCCGACCCATCGTCAAATGCGTCCTGCATACTGCTTAAGAATGTCTCGGAACTGCGCGATGACGCCTACGAGATCGAGAACGCTGGACGTCCGCTTGACGATCTCAATCTAAAGCACGTGGGATGCGCCTTGGAGCGCGGAACCTTCATGAGCAGCCATGCGTACGGCGTCGTCCGCGAACATCCTTACCGATACAACGAGGCATTGAGAGGGAAGATCGCACCCACGCAGTTGACCATTCCGGCCTTCGGTGTTCATGCGATCCCGTACTTCTGGCTGAACCGTAAGACGATCGACACGGTTGTGAATGACTTCGACGTTGACTATGACGACGAGCGCGAACAGTTCGCGGACAAAGTGCTCGGTTTCGAGCCTGACTGGGTTCTGCATGGAGATAACCAAAAGGCTTTGATCGAGCGCTTTTTCCAAGAGGTAAGTGTTAGCGAGTCACTGGTGTTCTTCTACGCGAAGCACTCTCCGCTGGATCACTTGCGGACAGGCGGATACCTTCTTGTCGGCGCGGCTCTGATCATCGGCGAAGAGTTGCCGGGCTGGTGGAGGACACATTCACCAACGCCATTCCCGAATCATATGTGGGAGACAAATATCCAACATTCCCTGCGGCCTGACGGTCGTGGCGGGATACTCATGCCGGTAGCAGAACTCGCGCAGCGTGACGTCATGGGGATCGATGTTCGTGATGCCCTGGCATGGGCCCCGCTAGGCGGCCGAGAATTCATTTACGTAACTGAGCACGTTTCCGCCGACAGCGCCATCGAGGCTTTGGAAAAGCTTTTCAACGCTGCCCAACAATGCAGGGAGCTTGGACTGGAGATCCCTGAGGTATCGCTTGAATGGATAGCCGAACGCATCGGGGCAGTTTGGAAGATGCGGGGACCAGCCCCCGGACTCGGCGCTGTTCTGACCGCCCTTAGAGTCCCCTACGGCGAGGCGGCTGGGCGAGCTATTACGCGGAGCACCCCAAGCGGTATCGATCCTTGGGACTACCTCGCGGACGTAATGAACAGTCCGGACAAACATCCGGAATCAGCTAGGTGGATCCCCGATACCCACAGGAGGGTCTGGGCCACTCTTGGCCAGGAAAAGCTCGATTTCCTGCGCCTGCTGTCCCGCTTTCAGATGAGTGGAGATCAGGCAAGTATGCTACTCGCCCGCAAAACGGAGATTTCGTTCGGGTACAGGCAGATGCTGGCGGATCCATACTTGGCACACATCCTGACCGCAGGAAGCCCTGGCCCTGTCCCGTTGGACGCGATCGATCGCGGTTGCTTCCCCAAGCCTGCGATCCGTACGTCATTCCCGCTTGCCGAGCCATCTGCCATGCGCGACGCATCCGATCGCCGCCGGATTCGTGCGCTCATCGTCGATATCCTGGAGGCGGCGGCTGAGGAGGGCAACACTCTGCTGCCTCTTGATCGCGTCCTGGAAAAGTCGGAGACTGCGGCACTGGCCGAGAAGTGTCCAGTCTCGGAGGAGATCCTCACAGCACACGGTCTTCATCCAGAGCAGTTGACCTATAACCCCGAAAGCCCATACTGGCCACCGTTCGTAGGGGCGCGCATGCAAGACGGCACAGCCGCGCTCAAGCTGGCGCGACTGGAGACCACCGCCTTCTTGATCAGAGAAGGGGTAAAGGAACTTCTCCGCCGCCCGCGGGCGGAAGCACCCGCCGATCTGGAGGCAACGCTCGACGATGTGCTCAGTGGTCCACCCACGGGTGGCTCGGATGACGCCGACGCTGAACTTCGTGCCCGTGCGGAAAAGAAAGCCGCACTTGCCGAGATTTACGCAGCTCCTCTAAGCATCCTCAACGGCAGGGCAGGAACAGGCAAGACTACCCTTATCAGGGCTTTGGTGGCGAGGCCAGAGATCCGAATGGGGCGCGTGCTTCTCCTCGCACCGACTGGCAAGGCACGCGTGCAGCTTCAGCAGAAGGCGCGTTTCGAAGCTCAAACGATCGCCCAGTTCCTCAGTAGGTACGACCGATACGACGGCGATAGCGGCAAGTACCTGATCGCATCAGGGAAACCAAAACCTCCGCGCTACAACACGGTAGTTATCGACGAATCGTCGATGCTGACGGAAGAGCAGTTCGCTGCGGTCCTCGATGCCTTGATGATTCCCGATCGTCTGATCCTTGTTGGGGACCCCCGACAGCTTCCACCTATCGGGTCCGGTCGACCGTTCGTTGACCTGATCACAAGACTGATTACAGCACAAGAGGTGCCAAGCTTTCCTCGCATCCTCCCTGGTTACGCAGAACTAACTGAGCTTCGCAGGCAGCAGGGCGAGGTCCGTGACGACCTGAAGCTCGCGGCATGGTTCACTGGGGATGAGATCCCGCCAGGGTTTGACGAGGTATGGGATAACCTTCGCGCCGGGTCGCCAATGAGTAACCTCGCTGCGGTGAGCTGGAGCGGAAGACGGCCCGCAGAAGTCATTGACGCAGTCATTGCGGATGAGCTTTCCATCTCCGCTGCTGATTCTTCAGCAGGCTTCGAGACATCCTATGGCGGCCAGCGCAGCGAAAAGGGGGTTACCTTCCCCAAGGGTTCTCACGGGGCGGCGCCACGTGCAGAATACTGGCAGATCCTGTCTCCCACACGGGGCCATGCCTGGGGAACAGTAGAGACAAACCGGCATTTTAAGCTGAAATACCGTCAGCGTGCGCTCGATAGGGCGCTGCTTCCGCGTAGCTCACGTACGACCCCTAGGCCAATCGGTGCTGAGCGAATCGTCCTTGGCGACAAAGTGATGAACAATGTTAATGCCAGGAGGAAGCCCTACCCGGACGGTTCAGGCCTCGGCTACGTTGCGAACGGCGAGATCGGTATTGTGGTCGGCGGACTCGGCAAGCCCGGCCAAGCACCCAAATACACTAACATCGAGTTCTCATCCCAGATAGGTACTACCTATGGCTACGTGGGAGACAGCGATGACGACCCGACGCTCGAACTGGCATGGTCCATCACCATCCACAAGTCGCAAGGGTCAGAGTTCAAGAAAGTATTCGTAGTCCTTCCCGCCTCCGCCCGGACCCTCTCCCGCGAAATGCTCTACACAGCCCTGACCAGGCAGGAGGAACGTGTAGTCCTCCTGCATGAGGCGCCTCTCGACGATTTGCTCGACCTGAGCACTTCCACTGGCTCGGAGACTGCCCGGAGGCTGACAGATCTGTTCTTCCCACCGGACCCCATACTAGTGAATTTCCCCGATGGCCGCCCGGCGGGAAAGCTTGACCGCCGCCTCATCCACGCCGGAGAGAACAGTATTCTAGTCCGCAGCAAGAACGAGGTGATAATTACCCAGATCCTTGAGCAACTGGCTCCGGGCATGTGGCAATACGAGCGGCCAATAAATCTAAACGGTAAGATAATGAACCCTGGCCCCGACTTCACTATCACTACCAGCGAACGGACT
>JAODBO010000036.1 GCA_025464005.1 Acidimicrobiaceae bacterium
GGTCGAGCCGGTGGTCGGACTCGAACCGACGACCTGACGATTACAAATCGCCTGCGCTACCAGCTGCGCCACACCGGCAAGGTGCTCCTAGGAGCTTGACACCTTCTCGCCGTGGTCGTCGTCGGGCGCTCCGGGCCGGCGCGGAGCGAGATGTGCCGACTCGATCACGCGCACGGCACCAGTTGCTGCGAGCACGGTAGGCGCGGCGGCCGGACCCTGGGTCTCGAGGGGCTTCGCGCTCCGGCCGCCGACGAGAGCGCTGAGCGGTCCCCGGGAGATCGCTGCCACGAGGGCCTCGATCCAGGGCCTGGCGAGAAGATAACCGGCGACCGAGACGATCGCCCCGAAGGCGAGGCCGGCCGCGACGTCGCCCGGGTAGTGCGCCCCGACGTAGACACGGGCGAATGCGAGGAAGAGCCCGAGCACGGTCGCAACCGTCGCGATGGCACGCTCCCGGGAAAGCCAGAGCCCGGCGATGACGGCGCCGGCAACGGTGGCGTGGTCGCTCGGCAAGGAGGAGTCCTGGACCTTAGGGATGAGCACCAGTACGTGGGACAGGGCGTAGTAGGGGCGCAGGCGCCCGACGGCCTGTGAGAGCGGCTGGTTGAGACCGAAGGCGACGAGCGCGCCGATCGGGACCCACAGCGTGGCTGCGATGCGGCTCGCGCTGACATCGAGCCATCCGCTCCGTGCACGCCAGAACGCGAGAACGGCGAGGACGGCGAGTACGGCTAGTCCCAGATAGAGGGCGTACAGGTGCATGAAGCCGTGCGCCCAGGCCGTACGGCGGGCGAAACGATTGATGTCCAGGAATAACGTGGTGTCCACAGACGGCCTTCCTTATGGCCCACCGCGCCTCTGGATGGGCCGAACGCACAGGCCGTCCCAAGGTACCGGACTGACATGTCAGGTGGTGGGCACCTTCGGCTAGTCTTTCCGACCGAGCTAAGCGAATCGTGCTTCTGGCACATCGCTCGTGCACCCTGATGTCTCCAGCCGGGGTAGCGAGCCGTGCAGAGGTCGCGGCCCTGACGAGAGGAAGAGGCTCGATGCGGATCCTGGTACTTGGAGGCGATGGCTACCTCGGATGGCCGACAGCGCTTCATCTGTCCCAGAAGGGGCATGACGTCGGCGTCGTCGACAACCTGGTGCGTCGGCACTACGACGACGAGATGGGCGTCGGCTCGCTCGTGCCCATCCGCCAGCTGCAGCGCCGGGTCTCGACTTGGAAGGAAGTCTCCGGTCACACGGTCCAGCCCTTCATCGGCGACCTGACCAATTACAACTTCGTCGTCGACACCCTCCGCGCCTTCGAGCCCGAAGCGGTCGTCCACTTCGCCGAGCAGCGCTCCGCGCCGTACTCGATGATCGACCGGGACCACGCGGTCTACACCCAGGTCAACAACGTCGTCGGGACCCTCAACCTCCTCTACGCAATCGCGGAGCAGAATCCTGACATCCACCTCGTGAAGCTCGGGACGATGGGCGAGTACGGCTCGCCCAACATCGAGATCGAGGAAGGCTTCATCGAGATCACGCACAAGGGCCGCACGGACCTTCTGCCGTTCCCGAAGCAGCCCAACTCCTTCTACCACCTGTCCAAGGTCCACGACAGCCACAACATCATGTTCGCCTGCAAGACCTGGGGCCTGCGTTCTACCGACCTCAACCAGGGCATCGTCTACGGCCAGCAGACCCCCGAGACGTCGCTGCACCCGGACCTCGCCACCCGCGTGGACTACGACGCCGTCTTCGGCACCGTCCTCAACCGCTTCGCGGTCCAGGCGGCCGTCGGGTACCCGCTCACCGTCTACGGCAAGGGCGGCCAGACTCGGGCGATGCTCGAGATCCGCGACACGCTCGCTTGTGTCGAGCTCGCTTGCCTCAACCCCGCCGAGGCTGGCGAGTTCCGCGTGTTCAACCAGTTCACCGAGTCGTTCTCCGTGCGCCAGCTCGCCGAATGGGTGAAGCGCGTCTCCCCGGTCGAGGTATCGATCGAGTCGATCCCGGACCCGCGTGTCGAGAAGGAAGAGCACTACTACCAGGCCGTCACGACCAAGCTCCCCGAGCTCGGACTGAAGCCTCACCTGCTCGACGACGCGTTCGTCGCATCGCTCGTCACGCTGGCGATCGAGCACCGTGACCGTGTCAACGTCGAGGCGATCCGCCCGACGGTCAACTGGCGGACGACGAAGTCCGAGGTGAGCGTGGCCGGAGGAGCTGTCGGCGAGTGACGTCCAGGCATCGGGTCGCTAGCGGCCCGATGCCTTCCTCGCCACCTCCGCACAGCTCTTCTACGGACCAGTAGGGTCATCGCCGATGCTCGGCCCCCTTGCGAGGGGCTCGGCGCCGCTGAAGCGCCGCGCCCGCCGCCGCATTGTCGTCGTCGTCATCTCGGCGCTCGTTTTGGCGCTCCTCGTCGGCGAGGTCGTCGACCAGGTGGTCAAGGCCTCCACGCCCGCCGCACGACGCTCGACGAGCAGCTGGGTCGCGGCCGTCGCGCCGATCGTCGGCGAGTCCAGCGGCCTCTCGTCGACGCTGCGCGAAGTGCGCAACCTGGGCGGGCTACCTGCCTGTACATCGGGTGGTTGCCAGCGTACGGTGCTCGACGCGATGCTGGGCCAGCTCGTGACGGGCAGCGCGAGCGACGTCGTCCAGCTCGACGACATCGGGCTCATCCCACCGTCGCAGCGCTCCGGGTCGCTTCTCGAGGGCGTCCTTTCGGGCAGGGCTCAGGCCAGCAAGACCCTTGCCGGGGCGGTGGCGCTGCTTCTCGGGCCTTCGCGCGGACATGCGACGCTCGCTCGCGCCCAGGGGCTGCTGCTCAGCGTCGGAAGTGAGCTGACGGCAGCCGATGCCGACTATCGGGAGCTCGTGAGATCGCTTGCTCACGTCGCCGCGCCGAAGCTCGGACAGTCAGTCTGGGTCAGCTCCGCGAAGTCGTGGACGCGCGGGGGTGTCCAGGGGTGGGCCAACCGGCTCGTCGCGGCGACCGGTCTCCAGTCGCTGGCCTCGATCGCCATACTTGCGGTGTCGACGAATCCCCCGGTGCTTCGCATCCAGGGTCTCCCGGCGTCGACGACGACCACCGCCACGACGACCACGACCTCGAGCACCACGACCACGACCACGTCCACCATTCCGGGGAAGCGGACGACGACCACCACGACGACGACGACCACATCGACGGTCCCCCCGACCACGACGACCCTCCAGGTCCCTCCGCCGGGATCGCTATCGGTGCTCGCGCCGACGTCGAAGTTGGCCGTGCAGGTGGTCGTCGCCAATGCCGGCAACGTCGGTGCGAGCCCGGTCACCGTCGTGGCGGCGCTCAGAGCGAGGTCCGGCGCCGCGCAAGCGGTCGGCACCTCGACGAGCGTCACCGATCGTGTCAGATCGCTCGCTCCCGGAGTGGCGCGCTACCTGAGCATGCCGGCCATGGTGGTGCACAAGGGCGAGACCTACACGCTGACTGTCTCTGCCACGGTCCCCGGCTGGCGGGTGGCGGTGGAGCGCGTCGTCGTCCACGTCGCGACCTGAGCTCAGCCCGCCGGGTCCTCCTCGCCGCCTCGGGGGAGGCGCTCGGCGTACGCGCGCTCGGCACGTCGCACGACCTCGCGGACCGGCTTGCCGGTGCGGCGGGCGATCGCGGCAGCGTCGTCGTGTTCGACCTTGACTCGGGACGGCGAGATCTTGAGGCGCACCGGCGAGCCGTCGATCTCGACCTCGTCGAGGCGGCGTGCGAGCGCATAGCGGTCGACGAGATGCGTGCGCACGCCGAGCGAGCCGGTGTGCGTGAGCATCACCTCGCGTAGAGCGTCGGCACGCGCGACGTCGACGAGCGCGCTCACGACGTGTCCGGGGCGTCCCTTCTTCATGAGCACCGAGGCAGTCCAGGCGTCGGCGGCGCCCGCATCCAGCATGGCGGCGAGGGCGTCGGCGAGCTCTTCGCCCGAGGCATCGTCGACGTTGGCCTCGAGGAGCAGCAGCGGCTGGCCTGCAGGCGACGTGCCGCCGCCACCGACAGCTGTCCTCGTGCCGAGCACGACCTGTGTGGTGTTGGGCAGCCCGTCGAGATCGCGAGCACCCGCGCCGTATCCGACAGCCTCGAGCGTCATCGACGGCATGGGCCCGTACGTGGCTCCTGTCGCCGCGAGGATCGCCGCACCGGTCGGGGTCGTCAGCTCGACTCCGATGTCCCTGCCGTACACCGGCGCGCCCGTGAGGACGGCGAGCACGGCGGGGGCCGGATTGGGGATGGTCCCGTGCGCGCTGCGCACCGTGCCCGTGCCGGTGGCGACTGGGCTGGCGGTCACCTCGCCGATACCGAGGAGCTCGAGCGCGACCATCGTGGCCACGACGTCCACGATCGTGTCGTGGCCGCCGAGCTCGTGGAAGTGCACGTCGCCGGGAGCCTCGCCGTGCAGGCTGCCCTCGAGCTCCGCGAGCAGCGAGAAGGCCGCGATGCTGCGCCTGAGGGCGCGCGGTGCAAGTGCCGCGCCCCCGACGATGGCGAGGAGGTCGGAGAGCGTGCGCGGGGGCCCATCGTCGCTGACGCGCACCTCGACACGCGAAGCGGCGAGGCCACCGCGGAGCACCTTGGTGACCTCCATCGACCACCCGTCGAGGGGAAGTGTCGCCAGCACCGCGCGAAGCTCCCCCTCGTCCGCGCCGGCATCGAGCAGACTCCCGAGCGCCATATCCCCGGCTATGCCGGCATAGCAGTGGAACCAGGCGACGCGGCCGCCGGCGACGTCGGGCTCTGTAGCGGTCACCGCAGGATCCGAGCGACGGCGCATGCGGCGCCGAAGCCGTTGTCGATGCCGACGACGGTGACTCCCGCGGCGCACGAAGCCAGCATCGCGAGCAGCGCCGTGACCCCCTCGAGGCTGGCTCCGTAGCCGACGCTCGTCGGGACGGCGACGGTCGGCGCTGCCGTGAGGCCACCGACGACGCTCGCCAGCGCTCCTTCCATGCCCGCGACCACCACGACGATGTCGGCCGCGGCGATCTCGTCGTACGAGGCCAGCAGACGGTGGATGCCGGCGACGCCGCAGTCGGGCACGAGCGAGGGTTCGAAGCCGTAGGCCGCGAGGGTCGCGAGGCACTCGCCAGCGACGGGAAGATCGGCGGTTCCCGCCGTGACGACGAGGATCTTGCCTTCGCGCCGCGCTGCTGGGCGCCAACTGACGATGACCGGTTGACCGGGCTCCGGCGCCTCCGGAAAGGGCGTGCCGCCTGGGCAGCGGTCGAGTGCCGCGGCGACCTGGGCCGCATCGGCCCGTGTGAGCAGGACGGGTCCGGTGCCGTGATCGAGCAGCTCCGCGACGATCGCAGCGCACTGCTCGGGTGTCTTGCCGGGACCGTAGACAGCCTCCGGAAGGCCCTGCCGTACGGCGCGATCGTGGTCGACGCGAGCAAAGCCCAGGTCGGCGAAGGGTACGCGGCGGAGGCGGGTGACGGCCTCGTCGGCGGGCACGGAGCCCGAACGGACGCCGTCGAGCAGGAGTGTGAGATCGTGGTCGTTCATCGGCATCACTATCCTGCCAGCATGACCGTCGACGTCGGAACGCCCAGGCGAATCGCGTACCTGGGCCCACCCGGGACCTTCACCGAGCAGGCTCTCGTCTCCGAAGCGGACCTGGCGGACCAGGAGCTGATCGCTGTGACCACTATCGCCGAGGCGTTCGCAGCCGTCGTGCAGGGTGAAGTCGACGCGGCCTTCGTCCCGATCGAGAACTCGATCGAGGGCCCGGTCAACGCGACGATCGACCAGCTGGCGTTCTCCGACGACCTGCTCGTCCAGCGCGAGGTGGTCCTCGACGTGCACCTCGACCTCATGGCACTGCCGGGGACGGCGCCCGGAAGCGTCGGCCGGGTGCTCTCGTTCCCGCACGCGAGCGCGCAGTGTCGGGACTACTTGCGCTCCAATCTCCCGACCGCCGAGGTCGGGGCGACCAACTCGACTGCCGACGCGGCCCGTCTCGTCGCCGAAGGCCAGCTCGAAGGGGTCGCAGCGATCGCGCCGCCCCTCGCTGCCAAGTTGTACGGCCTCGAGGTCCTCGCGCATGCCATCGAGGACCACGACGCCAACCAGACCCGCTTCGTGCTCGTCGCGCCGCACGCGGTGCCCGCTCCGACCGGGCACGACCGGACGACCCTCGTGTGCTTCCAGCACGCCGACCGCCCGGGGAGCCTTTACGGCATCCTCGGGCAATTCGCGGCCCGGAGCTTGAACCTCACCTTCATCGAGTCGCGCCCTACGAAGCTCGCGCTCGGTCAGTACTGCTTCGTCGTCACGGTCGAGGGCCATGTGACGGACGAGGTGCTCGGGGACTGTCTGAAGGAGCTCCGCACGGATCTCGAAGACGTGAAGTTCCTCGGCTCCTACCCTGTCCCGGGCGCCGCCGCCTCCGAGCGACGGGCGGTGCTCGACGCCGATCGCCGCTCCGCACAGTCGTGGCTCTCCGAACTGCGATCACGCGTCGGAGGAGGTGCCTAGCCGGCGGCGCGACGGCGGATCCGACCGGTGCCGGTCGGATCGCCATGCATCAGCCCTGGAGGGATGGCAGAGCGGACGAATGCGACGGTCTTGAAAACCGTTGTGGCCCCAGGTCACCGTGGGTTCGAATCCCACTCCCTCCGCTCACGTAAATCTGGAAGCGCGCGTTCGCGTTGCGAAGCGAGCGCTGGCATCGTGAAGCGAGTACTGGGCCCGTCTGTACCTTGCTCACCGGACGTCAAGTACTGCGGAGGTCTAATCGTTCGGTAGGCTAAGGATTATGATCCGGCGCGTCGACGACTCGAAAATGCCGGGAACCCACTCGTGCTCGAGCTCGCCCGCTCGGTGAGAAGGGCGCGATGAGCACCACCGCCCCCTCCCGGCCGAGTCCGCGATCCCGGCGCGCCAACCGCCTGTTCGACGAGCTCGCCGAGTCCCCGTTCGAGCCGCTCCCCGAGGAGCCGGAATTCGCGCCGCCGAAGGCGACTGTCGATCCCGACGCCTCGAAGTCCTGGCTCCGCCGGGCAGCACCGCT
>JAODBO010000043.1 GCA_025464005.1 Acidimicrobiaceae bacterium
CCACGATGCCCGTGTTGCAGAAGACCAGGCCGGAAGCGTCAAGGACGACCTCCCTCTCCCGGTGCGAGAGAGATATGACACGAACACGCGATGTGCTCCGGCGCGGTTACCGGCGACCGTGGAGGAAGTGCTCGACGGGCTGTGGTGCTCGTCCGAAGGGGAACCGATGGCGATGAATCCAGCGATACGAGAAGCAGATGGCGTGAAGATCAGATTCGCCGAGGCCGGCCAAGGTGGGAGCGAGACGGTAGTCATGACCAGCCCCTGGCCGGAGAGTCTGTTCGCGTTCCGCAAGGTGTGGGACCGCTTGGCCGAGCGCTTCCACGTCGTTGCGATCGACCTTCCCGGGTTTGGCCAGTCGGAGCGCCAACTCGACCTACTGTCGCCGTCGGCGATGGGAGGCTTCCTCGTGCAGCTGGTCAGGGAGTGGGACCTGGGGCCCGTGCACTTCGTCGCCCCCGACGTCGGTACCTCGGCTGCCTTGTGGGCGGCTGCGAGTGCTCCCGCGCTGGTGCGCAGCCTGACTATCGGCGGCGGGGGTATCGCCGTGCCATTGCAGGTTGCCGGTGACCTGAAGGACATCATCGAGGCGCCCGACATGGACGGATACCGCGAGATCGACTCAAAGGACATCCTGGGTCCTGTCTACGACGCCATCCCGGGCGGCGCTCCGCCCCCAGAAGTTCGGGCCGACTACTTGGAGTCTTACGCCGGGGACCGCTTTGTCGAGTCAGCGCGCTATGTGCGCACGTATCCAACCGAGCTCCCCAAGCTGGCGGAGAAGCTGTCCGGGATCGAGACTCCCGCGCAGATCGTGAGCGCCCGCGATGACCCCGTGGTCCCGGCATCGAATCAAGACTTTCTTCATGCCCGAATGCCGAACAGCCGGATCGACGTTCTCCCGGCAGGGCACTTCGCCTGGGAGGAAGTGTCCGACCAGTACGGGGACGTGCTCATCCGCTGGCTGAGCGGCGGGTACCGCGAGCCTTCCGAGGTCTCGAGGAAAGGCCGAGCTCGCTAGCCCGACCAACAGCCCATGTCTCGACTCCGGATGCGTCACGGCGCTGCAGTAGGGAACCCGTCGGGCCTATCGCCATATTTGATTCGAAGCCATACTTGATTCGAATAGGAGAGACCCATGCCCATGATCGACGTGTACGCGGCGGATGGGACGTTTGGCGACAAACACACTCTCGCCCGAGACCTTGCCACGGCGGTCATGCGGTGGGAGAAGGTTCCGGAGCTCCCCCTGTTCAAAAAGAACACCGCGGCCTTTGTCCACGACTTGCCAGCCGAATCGGTATCCAATGTTGACGGCGATAGCAACTACGTCCGGGTCCAGGTTCTCACACCGACCGGGGTCTTGGATCGTGAGAAGCAGTTGGGCGTAGTTCGAGAGCTAACCGATATCGTCGCCGCCGCCGCTGGCGACCCCACGCTGGCCGATCGCACCTGGGTGCTCATCACGGAGTCACCCGAAGGCGGATGGGGAATCAACGGTCACGCCAACACGGGAACCGACATCGCCGAGGCCGCTCGCGCCCAGCTGGTCGCTCTCGCCGACAATCAGAAGGCGGCGACCTAGCCATGGTGTTCGACCTCGAGGCAATTCGTTCGCCATTTGGAAGCAGCTGGGCGGCTGACGAAAGCGAGCTTCGCCCGGGTCGGCGAGGACCCGACAGCAGATGACGCGGGCAGCCGGGGGAGCGGTGCGGCGATGAAGGCCATTGGGCTCGTGGAGTTCGGAGGGCCAGAGGTTCTTCACGTCGTGGACCTCCCGGAACCGCGGCCCGGACCGGGAGAAGTGCGTATACGGGTCCACGCAGCGGCGGTGAACCCGACCGACATGACGTTCCGGGCCGGCGGACGCGCCGCCCAGCTGGACGAGCGGCCCACACCCTATGTGCCCGGGATGGATGTCGCCGGTGTCATCGACGCGCTCGGAGAAGGAACTGACGGCCGCCTCGGCATCGGCGACTCGGTCATCGCCTACGTCATCCCCATGGGCCCGCACCGTGGCACCTACGCCGAGCAGGTTGTGGTCGAAGAAGCCTCCGTTGTGCACGCGCCCCGCGGAGCCACGTTCCCCGAGTCTTCGACGCTGCTTCTCAACGCCGTCACCGCCCGCCTCTCCTTGGATGCACTCGCCCTTCCTCCGGGGTCCACGGTCGCCGTTGTGGGCGCGGCGGGAGCCGTCGGGGGATACGCAATCCAGCTAGCCAAGGCGGACGGCCTCGAGGTGCTGGCCGTTGCCAGCTCGTCCGACGAAGCGCTCGTTCGTGGGCTCGGAGCCGATGTCATCGTCGAACCCGGTGAGAACGTCGGTGGCCAGATCCGAAGCCAGCTCCCTTCAGGCGCGCGAGGGCTGATCGACGGTGCTGCCATCGACGCCATGGCTCTTCCGGGCGTGGCTGACGGCGGTGGCCTGGTGACACTCAAAGGATGGGCCGGGCCGAGCGAGCGGGGAATCGTGATCCACCCGGTTTCCTCGTTCGGCTCGGCGACCGATACGGCGCTCTTCGATCGGCTTCGAAGCCAAGCCGAAGAAGGCATCCTGACGCTTCGCGTCGCCGAGCTCCTGCCGGCGAAGGAGGCCGCTGAAGCGCATCGACGACTCGCAGCGGGAGGCATCCGCGGCCGGTTGGTCCTGGACTTCACCACGCCGCTCTAAGGGGGCCCTCGCATGACCTGTAGAGCCGAGATGACCAGCAACCACCGCTCGGCCAGAAGGCCGAGAGCTGCGGCCCGTGCCCCAGTTTGAGTACGACTCGGTCTCGATCCACTTCGAGGAACATGGCGGCGGATTCCCGGTCCTGCTGGTCGCACCGGGGGCGATGGAATCGTCCATCGAGATGTGGGCAGGCGCCACGATCAACCCGCTCGCCCTGTACGCCGACAGCTTTCGCTTGATCGCCATGGATCAGCGCAACGCCGGCCGATCCGTCGGACCGCTCGAATCGTCCGATCCCTGGGGAGGCTACGCCCGAGACCAGCTCGCCCTCCTCGATCATCTGGGCGTCGACCAGTTTCACGTCATGGGCGCCTGCATCGGAGGATCGTTCGCGCTCAAACTCATCGAGCAAGCACCCGCTCGCGTGGTGGCGGCTGTCTTGGAGCAGCCGGTCGGTATCACCGACGACAACGGGCCGCTGTACGAGCAGATGTGGCGTTCTTGGGGCGCTCGGCTATCGAGGCGGCCTGATCTCAGCCCCGAGGAGATCGAGGAGTTCGGAACCCGGATGTGGCGAGACGACTTCGTCGTCAGCGTGTCGCGCGAATTCGTACGGTCGTGTGGCGCCCCGCTACTGGTGCTCCCTGGCACAGACCGCTACCACCCGACGGCTATCGGTCGCGAGATCGTCGCGTTAGCCCCGGTTGGTCAGGTCCTCGAGCCCTGGAACGACTCCCAGGACCATGTCGATCACGCCGCGGCGGTGGTAAGCGGTTTCCTGCAAGCACATATACCGCGCAACCGGAAGTGACCATCATCGCAGCGAGACCCCGGCTTGCGACGGCCGAACTGGCTGACGGGGTATCTCGCGGTATTTGTGATCAGCTAGTCCAGGCGCTGGTGGCAGGCCTGGTCACTGCCCATATCGGGCTTCGGGATGCGTCCTACGGGTGCGGGGGCTTCGTCGGGTTGCTAGCGATCGGTACATTGGCCTTTGAACGGCTGAGCGGTGGCCTGGAGCGAGATACTGCGTGACTGTTCGGCCCGTTGCGGCGGGACTTCGTGACTCATCCGGTACAAGAAGGCAGGAGGTAGCGATGCCGGCAAAGCGAAGTGCGGAACGGAAAGGCGACGTTCCAACAGGAACCGGCACCTTCACCGCGGGCGACACCATCAGCGGGGGATACACCTACAAGTCTCGCTTCGAAGACGGTCCAGGCTCGAACCCAGAGCAGTTGATCGCGGCTGCGCACGCCGCCTGCTTCTCGATCGCCCTGTCCAACCTCCTGGCCCAAGCCGGTAGTCCTCCCGATTCGGTGCACACCGATGCAACAGTCACCCTGCGACCGGTCGACGGCGTACCGTCGATCACCAAGGTCGCCCTCGTAAGCGTCGGTCAGGTGCCCGTTCTCGACGAGGCCGTGTTTGTCGAGCACGCCAAGGCAGCCAAAGCCGGGTGCCCAGTCAGCAGAGCGCTGGCCGGCGTGCCCGATATCACCCTCGAAGCCTCCCTGGCCCCATGATCTCGACCCCGCAGGTCGACTTCGAGCCGCGAGCCGCAGGATCGTCGTGACGAAGCTCGCGAGCGAACCCGCCCGTGCCAGCGGAGAGTTCGCGATCGGCGGCGATCTGCCGGTCGTCCGGCTGGGGTATGGCGCCATGCAGATCCCCGGGCGGGGCGTGTGGGGTGAGCCTCGTGACCACGACGAAGTCCTCAGAGTGCTGCGACGGGCGGTCGAGCTGGGGGTCACGTTCATCGACACCGCCGATTCGTACGGGCCCGAGGTGAGCGAACGACTGATCCGAGAGGCGCTGCATCCCTACCCAGACGATCTCGTCATCGCGACCAAAGCGGGCCTCATGCGGCCCGGATCGGGGCGATGGGAGCCCAATGGCAAGCCCGCCTATCTCAAAGGACAGGCCGAAAAGAGCCTGCCGCTGCTCGGCCTGGAGCGCATCGAGCTCTTCCAACTCCACCGCATCGATCCGAAAGTCCCGCTCGTCGACCAGATCGGGGCACTCGTCGAGTTGCTGTCGGAGGGCAAGATCGGACGGATCGGGCTCTCGGAGGTCTCGGTGTCCGAGATCGAAGCGGCCCGAGGGATTGTGCCGATCGCCACCGTCCAGAACCTCTACAACCTCTCCGAACGCCGTGCCGAGCCGGTGGTGGAGTACTGCCAACGCGAAGGGATCGGCTTCATCCCGTGGTTCCCGATGGCCACCGGCGCCCTCGCCCGACCCGGCGGGCCGCTGCAACGGATGGCCGACGATCTCGGTGCCGCACCATCCCAGCTCGCATTGGCATGGCTGTTGCAGCGCTCGCCGGTCATGCTGCCCATCCCGGGCACCTCGACCGTCGCGCACCTGGAAGAGAACGTGGATGCAGCCTTGATCAAGCTCACTCCCGAACAGCTTCGCCAGCTCGACACCGCGACGTGATGACAAGTACACGGACAAGGCCACGGCGACCAGTGGCGTCGGCAACGATGTCTATATGGCGTCCCAGGACGAGAAGGTAGTCGCGTGATGACCCGCTCCCAGCGTCCCCAGGTCGAGCCAGCTCCTGACAAACCCGACCTTCGCCCCCTGCTCGGCGAGTCGCAGTTGAGGACGCTGCGCCGTTATGGGACGGAGCATCGGGTGGTGGACGGCGAGATCTTGTTCGCGGACGGCGACCAGACCTACGACATGATCGTTGTGCTCGAGGGTGGCGTCGAGATCGTCGAGCACCTCGGCCAGCCCGATCAGCTCGTGATCATCGCCTACGGACCGCGCGAGTTCCTTGGTGAGATGAGCCTGCTCACCGGGCAGAGCGTCTATCTGAGCGCGGTCGCGACCTCCGACGGCCTCGTCCTGCGAATCCCTGCCGCACAGGTCAAGGTCATCATGTCGGAGGAACCCGACCTGAGCGAGCTGATCCTTCGGGCTTTCCTGCTCAGGCATTCACGGCTGACCAACCTCGGGTCGGGGCTGGTCCTCGTTGGCTCCCGTTTTGACGCCGACACCCGGAGGCTCTTGGAGGTGTTCGCTCGTAACCGGTTGTCGTCGAGGTGGCTTGAGCTGGAAGGCTCGCCGGACGCTGAGGCCCTTCTCCGCGATTTGGACGTACCGATCGCCGAGCTGCCGATCGTGATGCTCCCCGGCGGCTCGCTCCTTCGCAATCCAAGCAGCCTGATCCTTCTCGACGCATTGGGCCTCGCCGAGGCGCCGTCGGAGGATCGGTCCGAGGTGTGTGACCTCCTCGTGGTCGGCGGGGGACCGGCCGGTCTTGCCGCCGCCGTCTATGGGGCGTCGGAAGGGCTTTCCACCACGCTTGCTGAGGACACTGCGCTAGGGGGTCAAGCCGGAACCTCGACTCGGATCGAGAACTATCTCGGGTTTCCAGCCGGGCTCTCGGGTGAGGAGCTGGCGGCGCGAGCCGTTCTGCAAGCACAGAAGTTCGGCGTTCGGGTCAAGCTGGGCGCCAGCGCCATCGCGTTGTCGTCACGTGGAGGGCTGCATCAGACCGTCTTCGATGACGGCGAGACGGTCACCGCCAACTCGGTGATCATCGCCACCGGCGCGCGCTACAACCGGCTACCACTCGATCGACTCCCCGATTTCGAAGGCGTCGGTGTCTACTACGCGGCGACGCAGATGGAAGCAAAAGCTTGCTCCGGAGGGCCGGTCGTGATCGTGGGGGGTGGCAACTCGGCCGGCCAGGCCGCGCTGTACCTGGCCCGCACGAGTACCGAGGTCCGCATCGTCATCCGAGGTCAATCGCTCGCCAGCTCGATGTCGCGCTACCTCATCAACCAGATCGAGCGCCATGCTCGCATTCACATCTCGCCCCGAACGGAGGTCACAGGTCTCGTCGGCGAGCAGAAACTCGAAGGTGTCGATCTGCGAGACAACGCGAGCAACGAAACATCTACGCTCCCGATCTGCGGGCTGTTTGTATTCATCGGGGCCAATCCCTGCACTGGCTGGCTCGACGGGCAGCTCGCGGAAGACGGGCACGGATTCCTGCTCACCGGTGCGGACATCCCGGCTGACCGCCACGAGAGGACAGATGTGACACCCCTGGTACTCGAAACAAGCCGACCCGGCATTTTCTGCGTCGGCGACGTCCGTAGCCGCTCGATCAAGCGCGTCGCCGCGGCCGTCGGCGAGGGCTCCATGGCGGTGCGCCTAGTCTTCGAGCGCCTGGAGGCAGCCGGTCTTGCGATGGCTGACTCGCCAGGCGTCGAGTGAACGGACGCAGACACTTGTGTGCCGGTTCGGCTGGGTCGGCACGGGAGCTTTATCCAGGCCACGCGATACTCCAGTCGCTTAACCGCATCAGCGCCGGTCCGGGTCAGCGTCTCGCTCGGCAGTCGCCGTGAGGTGAACAACCTGCAAGCATTGGTTGCAGATCTGTCTTGGAAGTGCTACCATCGGTTGCAGTTCATAAACGGAAGTGAGCGATGCCTGACATGCGGCGCCCAGTCGCTGCGCGTTCAGGGAGGATCGGATGCTGATGGCAGACCTAATGATTGCGCGGGAGGTGCTGATCGAGGCGCCGGTACAGGTGGTGTGGCGCACCCTCACCGAGCCCGACAAGATGAGCCAGTGGTTCGCCGATCGCGTCGAGCTCGTGGTCGAACCGGGCGCTCATGGTTACGTGGGCTTCGGGGACCAGGGGGGCCCGGTCGTCGTGGAGACGGTCGATCCGCCGAATCGGTTCGCGTTCCGCTGGAACCATCCCCGCGGGGAGGAACCGGCGTCGGGCAACTCGATGCTCGTCGAGTTCACGCTGACGCCCGAGGGCGACGAGCGAACCCGTCTCCGCGTGGTCGAGAGTGGCCATGAGCTGCGTAGCTGGCCCGACGCGGAGAAGCAGCGTTATGCAGACGAGCACCGCGGCGGGTGGGCCGAGTTCCTGGACCGACTGGCCAAGCTGCTGTCGGACCGCCTGTCGGGATGACGACGCAGGTCGATGATGAGTTGTGGTCGGCTATCGCGGACCCGTCTCGCCGCCGGGTCCTCGACCTTCTCGTCAGCAACGGTGAGGCGAGTGCATGGTCGTTGGCCGGCCATGTCCCCTTCTCCCGCCAAGCCGTCTCAAAGCACCTGGTCGTGCTCGAGGAAGCCGGGTTGGTCAGCCGGCGCAAACAGGGTCGAGAGGTTCTCTACCAGGTGGAAGCCGACCGCCTCGACCAGGCCGCACGGGCCATGGCCGACCTCGCCGCCCGGTGGGACCGGCGACTCGCCGCGATCAAACGTCTCGCCGAAGCGGCGCACGCGGGAGCAAGGACCAGGCGAAGCTCTGTCCAAACAGAAGGACGAGACGGTGATGGCGGATGAACCGGTGCACCTCGGCGGGACAGCGGCCCGAGCCACCGACGCACTGAACCTGCCCGCCGCCGTCGACCGGGCAACCTTCCAGGCTGTGCTGGACCAGCTGCGGGCCCGGGAGAAGGCGAACACCCGGGAAGGCGACGCCACCGCCGCGGCCCACCAACGACACGAGAGAACGGGAGAACCATGAACGCCCAGAACTTCACCTGTAACTACACCGTCGACCAGTCACCAGATGAGGTCTTCGACGCCATCGTCAATGTCCCAGCGTGGTGGACCGGAGACGTGGAAGGCAGCGCCGACAAGCTCGGCGACGAGTTCACCTATCGCTATGGATCAGTCCACTACTCCAAGCAGAAGATCACCGAACTCCTCCCTGGCGAGAAAGTCGTCTGGCGAGTTGTGGACTCTCACCTCCAGGACCCTGAGGACTCAAGCGAGTGGACGGGAACCGAGATCACCTTCGAGATCGCTGGGAAAGGCGATCAGACTGAGGTCTCTTTCGCCCACCTCGGCTTGAGCCCGGAGCTCGAGTGCTTCGAGAGCTGCTCGAGTGCCTGGGGCTTCTATATCAACTCGAGCCTGCGGCGTCTGATCACAACAGGCGAAGGGCCAACGCCGCCGCCTTGGGCATAAAGGTCCCCCGCGTGCCTCCACCGCCAACGGAAGTCAACTATCGTCGCCGATCCCGCACGAACCGAAGCCCATGAGGCACCGTCCTGCCGCACCACGCCACCGCGGGGGGCTGCGAGCTGCTCTGCAATCCGTCACAAGATCTCACCAATCATCACCAACTGCCTTCCCCTCCGGTTCGCAGCACGGTTACACCCTCTCGGTAGCGTGAGGCCCGTGCAGGTGCATCACGCCTTCCGCTTCGAGCTCGACCAGAACAACCGCACCCGATCCGCGCTCTCGTCCCACGCCGGTGCCGGCCGCTTCGCCTACAACTGGGGTCTCGCTCTCGTGAAGTCCCGCCTCGGCCAACGCGAGCAGGTCCGCCGGGCGGGCTTTCGCGAGCTTCTCCCGGACGACGAGGTCGAGCGGCTCGTTCGCACGGTCGAGGTCCCCTGGAACCTTCCGGCGCTGCGCAAGGAGTGGAACCATGCCCAAGGCCGAGGTCGCGCCGTGGTGGGCGGAGAACTCACGAGTGCGCCCTTCGAGAGCGCGGCGAGGTGCTTGACCCCGAGGTCGACACCGACAACGGCGTCGGGGAGCCGTGCAGGGGCGTACCTGGCCTCGAGCTCGCAGCCGAAGGAGACGAACCACCGCCCCGCTTCCTCGGAGATCG
>JAODBO010000086.1 GCA_025464005.1 Acidimicrobiaceae bacterium
GTTCACCCGGCCGAGCTCGCGCGCCTCGGCGTCGCGCCCGGCGGCCAGGTGCGGTTGCGCTCGGCCCGCGGCGAACTCGTCGTCGACGTCGCCGGGGACCCCGCGTTGGAGCGCGGCGTCGTCGTCCTCGACGCCAACGTCCTACCGGCCGGTGCGGCGCGCGCTGTAGCCGAGCGCGCCGTACCCGAGAGCGAAGTCGCCGCGTGGCTCGTGGCAGCCGATGCCGTCGTGACCGACGTGAGACTGGAGACGGTCTGATGTCCGACCCGCTTTTCGCCCACGGCGTGGGGCTCGCGGTGATCCTCATCGTGCTGGTGAAGGTCGTTGTCGCCTTCGCCGCCCTGCTCGTCTGCACCATGCTCATGGTCTGGTTCGAGCGCAAGGTCATCTCGGACATGCAAAACCGCATCGGGCCCAACCGAGCGGGACCCTACGGTCTGCTCCAGTCGCTCGCGGACGGCACGAAGCTCTTTTTCAAGGAGGACCTTCTTCCCGAGAAGGCGGACCGCTTCGTCTTCCGGCTGGCTCCGTTGCTGGCGGTGATCCCGGCGTTTCTCATCTTCGCCGTCGTGCCGGTGGGCGGCGTCGTGACGATCGCCCATCACGTCGTGGAGCTGCAGGTTGCCGATCCGCCGATGGGGATCTTGTACCTGCTCGCGCTCAGCTCGGTCGCCGTCTACGGCGTCATGCTCGCCGGATGGTCGTCGGGATCGAAGTACCCCTTGCTCGGATCGGTACGTGCATCGGCCCAGATGATCTCCTACGAGGCGGCCCTCGGACTGACGGTGGTCACCGTCGTGCTCGAGTCGCACTCGCTGTCGACGCGGGCGATCATCCAGTCCCAGTCGCACCACTTCTGGCAGTGGAACGTCCTCCGACTCGGCATCGTGCCCTTCGCCATTTTCATGATCGCCTCGACGGCCGAGATGAACCGGCCGCCGTTCGACCTCGCCGAGGGCGAGTCCGAGCTCGGCGGCGGCTTCAACACCGAGTACTCCTCGCTGCGCTTCGCGCTCTTCTATCTCGCGGAGTTCATGAACACGATCACGATGTCGGCTGTGGCCGTGACGTTGTTCTTCGGCGGCCCGGACGGTCCCGGGTTCCACGTCGTGCGCTGGCTCTGGCCGATCCTCTGGTTCCTCGGCAAGACCGTCGCCTTCTGCTACGTCCAGGTCTGGATCCGCGCCTCGCTGCCGCGGATGCGTTACGACCAGCTCATGGACCTCGGCTGGAAGCGACTGATCCCGCTCTCGCTCGGATGGCTGCTCGTCGTCGCCGGGTTCATCGTCTCGGTGGCGTGGGGAGCAGCGCTCTTCGGCGCCGGTGTACTCGCAGCGGTGCTGCTCTACCAGTCGATCCGCGTCGGGCGCCGCCGGCGGGAGAGCTTGGCCGCGGCCATGGCGGCAGCAGCCGTGCCACGGCCGCGCCCGGGTGGCAACCGACAGGGCCCGGTCGACTTGCGGCCGCTCGCCGGCACCGGCAAGGTCGGGACCTAAGCCATGGGACTCTTCGACGATCTTCGATTCTTCGCCGGCTTCAAGCTGACGATCAAGCAGGTGCTCGAGCCGCGCGTGACGCGGGAGTACCCGAAGGAGAAGCAGCCCAAGCCGCCGCGCGCCCACGGGCGCCACGTGCTCAACCGCTACGAGGACGGGATGGAGAAGTGCATCGGCTGCGAGCTCTGCGCGGCGGTGTGCCCGGCGGACTGCATCTACGTCCGCGGGGCGGACAACGATCCCGAGCACCCGGTGTCGCCCGGCGAGCGGTACGGGTTCGTCTACGAGATCAACTACCTCCGTTGCATCCACTGCGACCTGTGCGTGGAGGCCTGCCCGACCGAGGCCATCACCGAGTCCAAGCTCTTCGAATTCTCGTTCACGAGCAGGGCCGACGCGATCTACACCAAGGCCGAGCTCGTGGTCGACGACGACGGCGCTCCCCAGCGCCTGCCGTGGGAGGACTGGCGCGAAGGCGAGGATCTCCACACCTCCGGTTGGATGCGAGCCACCTCGCCTTCCGGCGCCGCCGAGTACGAAGGTCGGGTGCAGTGGTCGGGCGAGCTCGGCTACGGCGTCCGGGCACCAGAGGGTGGCCAGAGCGGGAACCGGGACGACGCCGCCACCGGCAACATCTCGGTGCGCGCCGTCTCGAGGAACAAGATCCCGATCCGTCTCGGCGGGAAGGTCCGTTGATGGGCGGCGCCACCGTCGTCGCTGCCGCGACCGTCCCTGACGCGCTGACGTTCGCGATCGCAGCCGTCATCTGTGTCGGCGGCGCGTTCGGCGTCGTGCTGATGCGCAGCCCGGTGCATGCGGCGCTGTCCCTCGTGGCGACGCTGTTCGGAATCGCCGTGCTGTTCGTCGAGGAAGACGCCCAGTTCCTCGCGGCGGTGCAGGTGATCGTCTACACCGGCGCGATCGTCGTCCTCTTCCTCTTCGTCATCATGCTGCTCGGCGTCGACCGCAAGGAACGGGTGCTCGCGGACGTGTTCAAGGGCCAGCGAGTGGTCGCTCTCGTGCTCGGCCTGATGGTTCTCGCAGAGGTCGTCCTGCTCGGGAGGAGCCGCTGGACCACCGGCGCACACTCGGCCACCGGAAGCCTCGAGGGCTCGGGCTCCAACGTCGCGAAGCTCGGTCGCGCGCTGTTCACCGCCTACCTCGTGCCCTTCGAGGTGACTTCGGCGCTGCTGATCGTCGCGGTCGTCGGAGCGGTCGTGCTCGCCCGCCGGCCGGACCACCGCCCGGTCGAGCCGATCGAAGAGGTGGAGGTGCCGCTCGTGCCCGGCCCGGACGACGACCCGTTCGGCGCGGTGGGAACGGACGAGGACGCCGGCGGCTCGACGGCCCCCGACGAGACCGCGTCCACCGTGCCAGAGCATGCGTCGTCCGAGCCCGAGCACGAGCCGGCGGAGGTGCCTTCGACATGAGCGTGCACGCCAGCTGGTACCTGACCCTCGCCGCGCTGCTGTTCACCATCGGTGCGGTCGGCCTGCTCGTGCGACGGAACGTGCTCGTCATGTTCATGTGCGTGGAGCTGATGCTCAACGCCGCGAACTTGACCTTCGTCACCTTCGCGCGAGCGCTCGACGACATCGGGGGTCAAGTCGCGGTGTTCTTCGTGCTCGTGGTCGCGGCCGCCGAGGTCGTCGTCGGCCTCGGGATCATCGTCGCGATCTTCCGGCGAAAGGTCGGCGCCACCGCCGACGACGCCCACATGTTGAAGGGTTGACCGGACCGACGTGATCCACGCTGCCTTTCTCATACCGCTCCTGCCGCTCGCGGGCTTCGCCGTGCTGGCGCCGTTCGGGCGCCGCCTCGGCAACCCGCTCTCGGGCTGGATCGCGACGGTGCTGGTCGCCGCGTCGTTCGTCGTCACCGTGCTCGTGTTCATCGCGCTGTTCCGGCAGGCGCCGGCGCATCGCGAGTTCACCCAGAGCTGGTTCACCTGGTTCGCCGCCGACCGGCTGAACGTCGGGGCAGGGCTGCTCGTCGACCCGCTCTCGATGACGATGGCGACCTTCGTCACCGGGGTCAGCGCCCTCATCCACCTCTACTCCATCGGGTACATGAAGCACGACCCGCAGTTCGCCAAGTTCTTCACGTACCTGAACCTGTTCGTCTTCTCGATGCTCATGCTCGTGCTCGCAGACAACTTCGTCCTCTCCTTCTTCGGATGGGAGGGAGTGGGCGTCTGCTCGTACTTCCTCATCGCCTTCTGGTTCGACCGTGCCGATGCGGCGAGTGCGGGGAAGAAGGCCATGATCTTCAACAGGATCGGAGACGCCGGCTTCCTGCTCGGGCTGTTCCTCATCTTCGAGCGGACCGGGAGCCTGCAGTACACGACGGTCTTCTCGCGACTCGGTCACGTCGGCACGCCGAGCCTGGTGGCGATCGCGCTGCTGCTCTTCCTCGGCGCGGTCGGCAAGTCGGCGCAGATCCCGCTGTTCCCCTGGTTGGCCGACGCCATGGCCGGCCCGACCCCGGTGTCGGCGCTCATCCACGCGGCGACGATGGTCACCGCCGGCGTCTACATGATGTGCCGCATCAGCCCGGTGCTGCATCTCGCGCCCGACGCCGGCCACGTGATCGCCTGGTTCGGCGTTGCCACGGCCTTCATCGGGGCCACGAGCGCGTGCGCGCAGACCGACATCAAAAAGGTGCTCGCCTACTCCACGGTCTCCCAGCTCGGCTACATGTTCCTCGCCGCAGGCTCGGGGGCCTACGTCGCTGCCGTCTTCTTGATGCTGACCCATGCCTTCTACAAGGCGCTGCTGTTCCTCGGAGCCGGCTCGGTCATCCACGCGATGGAAGAGGACCAGGACATCAAGAACATGGGCGGACTCACCAAGCTCATGCCCATCACCGCGGTCACGTTCCTCCTCGGCTGGTTCTCGATCGCTGGTGTTCCGCCGTTCAGCGGCTTCTGGTCTAAGGGTGACGTGCTCCAGAACGCCTGGGCAGTGAGCCCGGCCCTCTGGGCCATCGGGGCGGTCACGGCCTTGCTCACCGCTTACTACATGGGCCGCGAGTACTTCCTCGTGTTCCTCGGCGAGCGTCGCTGGTCCGAGGCGCGCCCCACCGAGACCGACCCGAGCAGTCCCGGGTACACGAGCCGTGGTCTGCACCCCCACGACCCGACTTGGCACATGAGCGTGCCGCTCGTCGTGCTCGCCGCGCTCGCCGTGCTCGGCGGCCTGCTCAACCTGCCGTTCCGTCCCAACCTCGACTTCCTCGAACGGTGGCTCGACCCGGTCGTGGGCCCGTACCTGCTGCAGACCCACTTCAGCGCCGGCCAGCAGTGGCTGTTCGCGGTCGCCGACGCGGCGCTCGCTATCGCCGGGGTCGGCCTCGCGGCCTCCCTGTGGCGCCGGACGACCGACCGCCCTGCTCTCGAGCCGAGGTTCCTCTACATGGCGTGGTTCATCGACTGGGCCGAGGACCGGTTCGTCGCTCGCACGGGCACGGCGCTCGCCTACTTCAGCGCGACGGTGATCGAGTCCAAGGTGATCGACGGGGCGGTGAACGGCGTCGCCTCGCTCGTGCGCGGCACCGGCGGGGCACTGCGCCGGCTCCAGACCGGATACGTCCGCTCCTACGCTCTCGGCCTCGTCGCCGGAGTCGTGGCGCTCGTCGCCTACGTGCTCGTCCGGGTGGGGTCATGATCGTCGGCTCCAGCGCCTTCGGGCCCATCGTCCTCACCGGCATCACCCAGGGCCAGCGCGCGTTCCCGTATCTCACGACGATGGTGCTCGTGCCCGTCGGCGTGGCGCTGCTCGTCGCGCTGCTCCCGAAGGGCAGCACCTGGGCGATAAGGGCGGCCGGAATGGCGGGCTCGCTCGGCGTGCTCGGCATCGCCGCGGCGGTGCTCGACCAGTTCCAGTCCGGCGACGGCGGCTACCAGATGGTGAGCGCTCACAGCTGGGTCGCTCCCTTCGGCCTGTCGTGGACGCTCGGGGTGGACGGGGTCTCGCTCTTCTTGGTGCTGATGACCGCGGTGCTCTTCCCGATAGCCCTCGCTGGCGCGACCGAGCGCACCAACCCGAAGGCGTTCACGGTCTGGGTGCTGCTGCTCGAAGCCGGGTGCATCGGGAGCTTCCTCTCCCTCGACTTGCTGCTGTTCTTCCTGTTCTTCGAGACGACCCTCGTGCCGGTGTACTTCATCATCGGCGGATGGGGCCACGAGCGCCGCGGCTATGCGGCGACGAAGTTCTTCGTCTACACCTTCGCGGCGTCCGCGTTCATGCTCGTCGGCATCTTGGCGCTCGTGTTCATCCACCAGGGCCAGACCGGCGTGACGACCTTCGACATCCGCCAGCTCGCGAACACGCACCTTTCGGGCACCGCGGACGTGCTGCTGTTCTGCTCGTTCACCGCCGCGTTCGCGGTCAAGGCGCCGATCTTCCCGTTCCATACGTGGTCTCCCGACGCGTACGGGGAAGCGCCCGCGGCCGGCTCGGTGTTGCTCGCCGGTGTCATGGCCAAGCTCGGGACCTACGGCATCGTCAGGTTCGACCTGGGGCTGTTCCCCCACGCCGTCGTGGTGCTCGCGCCGTTGCTGTTGAGCCTCGGGGTGATCGGCATCATCTACGGAGGGATCGTCGCCGCCGTCCAGCGGGACCTGAAGCGGCTCGTCGCGTACTCGTCGCTCGCGCACCTCGGCTTCATCGTCGTGGGCGCGTTCGCGCTCACGGGCGAGGCGTTGTCCGGCTCCGTGCTGCAGATGGTGAACCACGGCCTCTACACGACAGCGCTCTTCCTGTTGATCGCCATGATCTACCGCCGGCGCGGCACCTTCTCGATCCCGAAGCTCAAGGGCCTGCAGGGCTCGGCCCCGGTGATGGCGGGCGTGTTCACCGTGGTGATGCTCGCCTCGATCGGGGTCCCCGGTCTCAACGGCTTCGTCGGGGAGTTCCTGATCCTCGCCGGCACGTTCCTCACGCACAGGTGGTGGGCTGTCGTCGCGACGGCAGGCATCATCCTCGCCGCCGTGTACCTGCTGTGGGCCTACCAGCAGGTATTCCACGGCAAGCAGGAGCCCGACGGTGACGAGGCGCCCTTCGCGGAGATGACGTGGCGCGAGGGTCTCGTGCTGGCACCTCTCGTCGGCCTCATCGTGTTCCTCGGCGTCTACCCCCAGCCCCTCCTTCAGCGGATCACGCCCTCGGTCGACGCGATCGTTCTCCACCTCGAGCAGAGCGCCCACCCGAAGATCCCGCTCGCCGGCCAGCCGGTGACGAGCACTGTTGCAGCCCGGCTCGACCCGTACCCCTCCGCTGTGACCGTCAGCATTTCGTCCAGCAGCGGTAGCCGGCGCCACACCCGGACCAACGTCAAGGGAGCGAAGTGACCGGCTCGACTGGGGTCCTCGGCGCGCTCGCTGCGCATCTGCTCGGTGCCGGCGGTCTCGTGCTGCCCCACCTGAACTACTCGACCATCCTTCCGGAGCTGATCCTGCTCGGCGGGATGCTCGTCATCCTCGCCGCGTCGGCGCTGAGCCCGCGTCCGCTGCCGACCGAGGTCTACGCCACGGCGACCGTGGGCCTCGGCATCGCCTCGCTCATCGCCTCGCTCGTGCTCTGGCGGGACGTGACTAGCCACGGCGCGTTCACGGCGATCGCCAGGTCGATCGACGTCGACGGCTTCGCGGTCTTCTTCCTCGTCGTGGTGTCGTGCATCCTCATCGTCGCGCCGATGTTCGCCGCCGGCTATCTGCGGCGTGAGGGCATCACGGGGTGCGAGTACTACGTGCTCGCGCTGATCTCGGGCTCGGGTGCCATGTTCATGGCCTCGGCCAACGATCTGATCCTGATCTTCCTCGGTCTCGAGATCCTCTCCATCCCGCTCTACGTGCTCGCCGGTCTCGACCATCGCCGCGAGGCATCAGGCGAGGCGGCGATGAAGTACTTCGTCCTCGGCGCCTTCTCCTCGGCGATCTTCGTCTACGGGATCGCGCTCACCTACGGCGCGACCGGCTCGACGAATCTCGCCGAGATCGGGGCGTTCCTCTCGCGCAACGTCATCACCTCGAACGGGGTCCTGCTCGGCGGGCTGGCGCTGCTCCTCGTGGGCTTCGCCTTCAAGGTGGCAGCCGTGCCGTTCCACATGTGGACGCCCGACGTCTACCAGGGAGCGCCCACCCCGGCGACGGGATTCATGGCCGCCATGGCCAAGGCGGGTGGCTTCGCGGCGCTGCTGCGTGTCTTCGTCTCCACGTTCCCGACGCTGCGAACCTCGTGGCAGCCGGTGGTGTGGGTGCTCGCGATCTTGACGCTGGTGCTCGGCGCCGTGGTCGCGATCGTGCAGAACGACGTGAAGCGGATGCTCGCCTACTCCTCGATCAATCACGCCGGATTCGTCCTGCTCGGCCTCGAGGCGGCGACGGCGCGAGGCATCGCCGGCAGCCTGTACTACGTGTTCGTCTACAGCCTCCTCGTGCTCGGCAGCTTTGCGGTGGTGGCCGCCGTCGGGGGCAACGGGGACGCGGACCACGACATCTCGCGCTATCGCGGTCTCGGCCGGCGCCGGCCGGTCCTCGCCGTTGGGTTCGCGATCCTGCTGCTCGCGCAGGCGGGGGCGCCCTTCACGACCGGGTTCTTCTCGAAGTTCTATGTCGTCGAGGCGGCCGTGGCCGCGCACAGCTACGCGCTCGCCGTCATAGCCATGGGCTCGGCCGGAGTCGCGGCGTTCTTCTACCTGCGGGTCGTCTTCGTGATGTTCTCCGACGTCGGCATCGCGGGCGCCTCCGATGTGTCTCGAGGCGGAGGCGAGATCGCCCGAGCCGGAGCTGTCGCCGCCGAGGTGCGGGAGCAGGACGCCACGTTGCTCGGAGGTGCTGGCGCATCCGCGGTCGCGACGCTCGTCGCTCCCGCGTATGTCGCCGCTCCGGAGCTCGCGCCCGAGGGCACGCCGAGTGAGCCTGAGGTGTCGGTCTCGCCGTGGGTGACGACCGGGCTGGTCCTCTGCGTCGGTGCGACGCTCGTATTCGGAATCTGGCCGCAGCCGCTCGTCGACTTCGCCCACCAGGCAACACTGATCTTCTGACAGCCGAGCTGTTCTGTCAGCTGGGCCGTTCTGACAGCTCGGCGGCCCCGGGCTTCAGTCTCTGAAGTTGCCGAACTGGAGCGGGATGCCGAAGTCCTGCTCCTTCAAGGCCGTGATGACCGACTGGAGCTCGTCGCGCTTCTTGCCGGTGATCCGGACCTGCTCGCCCTGAGCCTGTGACGTGACGCCCTTCAGCGCGAGGTCCTTCACCGCTTTGTTGATCTTCTTGGCGTGATCGGACGAGATCCCCGCCTGCAGCTCGGCCATCTGGCGGAGCGCACCCTTCGACGCCTCCTCGACCTTGCCGTAGGAGACACCCTTCAGCGACACGTTGCGCCGGACGAGCTTCTCCTCGAGGACCTGGACGAGCGCCCGTAGACGGTCCTCGGTCGGCGCGTTCAGCTCGATCTCCTTGACCTTCAGCTCGATCGTGGCGCCGGTGTCCTTGAAGTCGAAGCGGGTCGTGATCTCCCGTACCGCCTGGTCCACGGCGTTGCGGACCTCCTGGAGGTCGACCTCTGAGGTGACGTCGAAGCTCGGCATGGGACCAAAGTTAGCGCGAGGGGCTCGGCGACGGCCTGGACGTCCGCGCTCTGGCGCGCGTCCGATATGGTGTCGAGCCGACGGGCCGGTACCCAAGTGGCCAAAGGGAGCAGACTGTAAATCTGTCGGCACAGCCTTCGTAGGTTCGAATCCTACCCGGCCCACCCCGAGAGCCCTGGTGCCCGCAGCTCGCCGCCGACCGGCGGTGGCTACGGTCGCCGGGGCTCGACCGCGCCGGTGCTCGCTCTCTTTGCTGCCCGAGCGACGAGCGCAGCCAGCGCACGAGCCCCGGCGCCCCCGAAGGGCAGGTGCGTGGCGTCGCCGTAGAACCACCCGGGGTGTTGCGAGGCCACTGCCGCCCAATCGGCGACGACGACGTTCGGATACGCGCGGGCCGCGTCGAGGAGCACGGTGTTCACCTCGGCCTGCCAGGTGCGGTCCACGTGGACCGTCACGAGCACGACTCGGCGCGCTCCCGAGAGCGCGGACATCATCGCGGCGAGGTCGCCGGCGGTCACGGGCCCGTTCGTCCCGAGCGCCACGACGACCGTCGCCCCGAGGCGGTCCGCCGCCCGGAGCTGGCGGACGAGCGCGACTCCCGAGAGCCACTGGCGCCCGACGGCCGCCTCGATCGACAGCCCCGGCACGTCCGCCTCGAGCTCGGCCGAGTAGTCGAGCATCACCGAGTCGCCTACCGCGGTGACGCGCCCGGGAACGATGCCGCGACCGAGGGGCCCGTCGGAGAGCGCTCCCGTCGATCTCGTCGACGTGCTCGCCCCGGGCAGCGCCGTCGGCGAAGCGGTCGCGCCCGAGCTCGGGGTGGTCCGGGTCGTCCGGGCCGCCGAGGTCGTCGACGTGGTGGCCGACCGTGGAGCTGCCTGGGTCGGAGCCTTCGACGCGCACGCCGCCGCGGCCACCGCCAGGAGGCCGCAGCAGGCGAGCGCTCGCACGTCGACGCGGTGCAAGACGCGGTGCGAGACGCGGTGCGAACCGAGATGGCGACGGCGGCTCATCTCGCCCTCCTCCGGCGCGCACGAGCGACGGCGGTCGCCGCGAGCACGAGGAGGCCGGCGGCACCGGCGGCGCTCGCCAGCAGCCCGGCGGCCAGCCCGGGTGGCGTGTAGACGAAGGTCACCTCGTAGCGGCCCGCGGGGAGCGCCAGCGACTGGACGAGGCCGTCGCGCCGTACTGCCACGTCCGTGCTGGTACGCCCAGAGACGAGGCGCGCCGACCAGCCGGGCACATCGGCGACGCTACGCACGAGGGTGAAGCGCTCTCGGGCGACGACGGCGACGGTCTCGGTGGCGACCCATGGCGATCGCGCCAGCTCGTGGACCTTGACCCCGGTACCTCCCTCGACCCGGTACCTGCCCTTCGCCCGGGTGTCGTGCAGCACCGCGTACGGCCCGATCGAGCCGTCGAGGCGCCAGTGCGGTGCTGACGCAGCGACAGCGAGGGGCCCAGTGGGGGAGAAGTGCCTGCCCCCCGAGAGCCCGACGGTGACTCGTACGAGCAGTGCCGACATCGTGAGGGGGTCGTCGAGGCGTACGCCCGAGGCGCCACCGGGCACCTCGAAGCGGGCAGTGACCGCTCCGGATTCCACGGACACCTGGCTCGCCGCGCTCGCGAGCAGCTGACCGTGGCCGCCGACGAGGCGGAGCGACTTGGCGAGGCGCACAAGAGCGCGACGACCGACTTCGCCGCCCACCACCGGTGCGAGGCGCACCGACGTGACGGGCTCCGACCCGCCGAAATAGCGGGTGGTCGCCGCGCCGCGGGCCAGGCGAACTGCCGCCCCGGCACCACGAGCGCCGGCGCCTTGGGCCGCGACGGGCACCTCGAACGACGCCCGCGTCACGAGTAGGGCGGTCACGTCCAGATCGTCGAAGGTGTCCCCGGCGATGGCTGCCGGCGACGCGAGGTCCTGTCCGTGGGTGCCGGTCGCGCGGGCGTACGGCGCCCACGCGAGCGAGCCGTAGCCCTGTGCGCTCATCTGGCGGGAGAGGACGTCGAGGTCGGGGGCGCCGAGCTCGTCGAGGTCGGTGCCCCCTGCCCGCGCGGCGTCGACCACGACGTAGCGCCCGTCGGGACCTGTGACTCGAGCGAGCGAGGAGGAGATGGCGTTCGGCTGCGCGAGCGCCGAGGAGTAGATGGGCGCGAGCGAGCTCTGGTCTGCCGTGAACAACAGCAGGTCGGCGAGCGCGATGGCGAACAGTGCGACGGCGCGACGGCGCGACGCCAACCGGCCGCCCGCGAGCGAGAAGGCTCCCGCTGCGCAGGCGACGAGCCCGGCTACGGCGAGATAGGGCGCCGCGGCGCTGCGGCTCCAGCCGCCCGTGGGACCGCCCGCAAGCGCCCGCGC
>JAODBO010000141.1 GCA_025464005.1 Acidimicrobiaceae bacterium
GTCCTCAGTGCCGATACACCTCTCGGGTAGCGTGATCTTGTGCGGCTCTACAAGACCTTCCGCTTCGAGCTTGACCCGGAGCGACCGGACGCGCGCACCTGTCGCTGCGAGCACCGTGGTCTCGAGATCGAACAAGGACCTGAATCCAGCGCTGAATCTCGCTGCCTACGGGCGCCGAACCCTTGACGTCGCGGTGAGTGGCACCGAGACGCGAAACGCGCGTGGAGGAGGGCACCCCCGGCCTCGGCCGACGCCTCCGGTGAAACGCGAAGACGGCACCGGCTTCCCGGACAATACCGTCACCGCCTCGTCGCAAGGCGAGGCCTGCCTGAGCCGTGGTGACGTTTGATTATGGTTCGGGCAACGGTAAGGACGGATCAGCTCTCGCTCGGAGGAGGTGGCCAATGACCGAGCCGACGCTGTTCACGATCGGTGCCGACGCCAGCTGTAGCGATGGAGTCTGTGGTGAGGTGAGCCGGGTCGTCGTCGACCCACTTACGCGCAAGGTCACCCACCTGGTGGTCGAGCCGAAGCACAGGCAAGGGCTCGGCAGGCTCGTTCCTCTCGAGCTCGTCGACGCGACGACGGGCGAGGTGCGGCTGCGCTGCTCGCAGGCCGCCTTCGAGAAGCTCGAGCCCGCTGAGGAGACGCAATTCCTACCGGGCAGCGGCACCATCGCCGGCTATGCCCCAGGCGAGGTGTACTCCTGGCCTTTCTATGGGCTCGGCACGGGTATGGGCCCGGGCGTCGGCATTGGCGCGGGGAACACCTCGCCGGCCGTCACCTACGACACCCTCCCCTTGGGCGAGGTCGCAGTGCACCGCGGGGAGCAGGTGCACGCGACGGACGGCGACATCGGTCGGGTCCAGGGACTGGTGATCGACCCACGCGACCATCGGGTGACCCACGTCCTGCTCCAACAGGGGCACCTCTGGGGGCGCAAGGAGGTGGCCATCCCGATCCGCGCGGTGACGGGCGTCGGCGACGGCATCCGGCTCAATATCACGAAGAACGACGTGCAGGAGCTACCAGCCGTGGACCTCGATCACCCCGGCGGCTAGACCCGCGTCGGCGCGCGGTCGCAGTAGGGCGCGATCCTCGAGCGGTGTAGAACTCCTCCAGCCAAGTGAGAGGGACGGAATCTCGAGTGAGCCGTGTCGATGAGATCGCAACGCTGTTCGCGAGCGAAGGTGCAGCCGATTATCTGGGCGAAGCGGTCAGTCAGGCGGAGCACATGCGCCAGACCGGATGGCTGGCAAAAAGTGCAGGCGCCCCCAATGCGCTCATCGCGGCGGCGCTGCTCCACGACGTGGGTCACTTCCAGGGTGCGATCACTGGCCGCGAGCTGATGGAGGGCGTGGACAACCGCCACAGCGAGTCGGGTGCGCGCTGGCTCGGGCAGTGGTTCGACGCGGACGTGACCGAGCCGGTCCGATTGCACGTCGCCGCCAAGCGTTACCTCTGCCTGACGGAGCCGGGATATCTCGCCGAGCTCTCGGTGGCGTCCCGCTACACGCTCTCGGTGCAAGGCGGCCCGATGGACGAGATCGAGGCCCGGGGGTTCGAAGATCTGTCGTGGGCTGCGGACGCGCTCGCACTTCGCCGGTGGGACGAGCAGGCCAAGGATCCCGAAGCCGGCGCCCCCGGATTCGAGGCCTTCCGCCCCCTGCTCGAGCGGTTGATGGGTCGAGCGTGACTGCAGTCTTTCGCCATTGAAGGCAGTCTTTCGTCATTGAAGACAGTGGTCCCAGCTACGCGATTCCGAGGAACGTCAGTAGCTGTACGCCGTGCCGACGCATCGATCGTCGTCACGGCGCCCGTATCCGGCGAAGGCCGACTGCATGCTTCATGAGACCGCATCTCGAGGTCGAGCTCTCGGCATGTGTCCGGCGTGTGAGCGTACGCGTAGGCTCTGTCATGGTCTCGTGGATCGAGTTCGCGACAGCGGCGCCCGATCTCGCCGCCGAGACTCTCGAGCGCTTCGAGCGGACGGGGCTCTCGCTCGTGGGCTCCATCCGCCTCGACGGCTTCCCGCGCATAAGCCCCGTCGAGCCGGTGTTCGCCGGCGGCCAGCTCTACCTCGGGATGATGTACCGCTCGACAAAGGCTCTCGACCTCTACCGGGAGCCGCGATGCGTCGTACACAGCACCGTGTCGAGCAGACACGGCACCGACGGAGAGACCAAGGTCTACGGGCGAGCACGGCCGATCGAGGATCCGGACGAGCGCGACCGCTACGGTCTCGCCCTTTTCGAGAAGATCGGCTGGCGACCAGCGGGTGAGTTCGACCTGTTCGCCGTCGACGTCGTCCAGGTCGCCGCAGTGGTCTTCGCCGAGGACGAGCAGCTCGTAAAGGTCTGGCGACCTGGGGCGCAAGTCCGCACGGTCGTGAAGAAGCCCTGACGTCGGCGACCAGCTGCTCGGCCGGTCAGGCGGTGGGGAGCTCCGCACGCACCGCGACGAGAGCCACCAGGCACGCGACCGCGATCCCTGCGGCGAAGATCTGCACCGCCGCCACCAAGCCGAGGTGGCCGGCGAGCAGACCGACGCCCACGACCGGCAAGCCTCCGCCGAGGTAGCTCGCCACCCAGAACGCGGCGGCCACTCCTGACTCCTCGCCCCGTGGAGCGACGTCGTTCGCCAGGCGGATAGCGCCCATGAACGCCAGCCCCTGTCCGGCGCCCGCGATCGCGATCGTGACGAGCATCAGAGGCATCGAGGAGACGAAGCCGGCCGCGACGAGGCCGCCGAGCCCAGCCACGAGCAGGCCGAGACCGACGACCTGGGCCCGACCCTCTGCCCAGCGTCGCAGGCCGACCTGCGTGGCGGCGGCGCAGATCAACAGCAGCCCGGCCCCGGCGCCCTCGACGAGCAGGCCGGCGCCGCGCAGCCTGGCCGCAACGTAGGAAGGCGCCAGCGCGAGGACGATGTAGGCGACGCCCCAGGCGAGGAAGCTGACCGCGCCGGCGAGCGCGAAGCGCCGACGTCCGGCTGCGGGAACCCGAGGGAGACGGGGGTGCCACACCGGCGAGTCACGGGCGCGGCCCGGTAGCCGGAGGCAACTCGCAGCCGCAACGGCGAGTAGCCCGATCTCGACGAAGAACGACAGGCGCAGTGGCTGCGGGGCAAACTCGGCGAGCGCGCCGGCGACAAGTGGACCGAGGCCCGCTCCGCCGGTGGTCATGGCCGAGGCGAGGAGCGAGCCGCGGGTCCTGGTGGCGCTCGGGCCCGTCATGACGAGCACGGCGGTCAGCGCGCTGCTCGCCGACCCGACTGCGAGGCCCTGAACGATCCTGGCAGCAAAGAGCCACCCCGCGCCGTCGGCGAAAGCGAACAGCAGCGCCCCGACAGCGGCCAGAGCGAGGGCCGGTAGGACGACGCGGCGCGGGCCGAAGGTGTCGGCGAGCGGCCCCACGAGCGTGAGCGCAGCCACGACGGAGGCGGCGTAGGCCGCGACGATCAACGTGACAACGAGCGCTGAGATGTGGAACCGCGCCTCGTAGGTCGCGTACAGCGGTGACGCGAGGTTGGTCCCGACGACGAGGACCAACAAGATGTAGCTGGGCCCGCCGGCCGACCGGTTCGTCGACCCTGCTCGCCGGCGGAGGGCGACCTCGAAGCTGGCGGGCACCTGCCCAAGGTAAGGGATGCACGGGTCGCATCGCCCACTTGCTCGACGTTGGACCCCCCGAAATCGCGGACCGCGACTCACAGGGGATGTAGACCGGCCTCTCAGCGCTCTCGCAGGAGGCGCGCGTACCTTGAGTCCCACGAGCAGCGCAGGGGCGTTGGTCCCCCACCCGCCGCCCCAGCGCCGCTCGTCCAACACGAGGCGGACGGGCGGTGCAGCGATGAGCTCGGACGACGTGACGCCGGGGAGAGGCCCGATCCCGTCAGGCGGAGGTGGCCGCTTCCACTTTCAGGTTGTCCCGCAGCCAGGTCCGTAGCTCGTCCGAGTCTTCGTGGCCGTGGCTGGACACCGCGTGCTGGACCGCGGCGGCGAGCACCTCCTCGGGTTCACCGGAGATCGTGAGCGTGCAGCCCTGCTCACTCGGGTACAGCCGGCAGTCGGCAACCATTCGGGTCATGGTGTGCTCCTTGTCTTGGGTCACGCGCGGGCTTCGAGCACCAGGTTGAACGGCGTCTCTGTGGCCCGCCGGAAGCGGGAGAGCCCCGCCTCGGCGGCGACGGCGCCGAGGCGTCCCTCGCCGGCCTGGGCGCCGAGAGCGCGGCCGACCTCCTGGGACAGCGACGCCGGCGTGCAGACCAACGTGGAGACCGAGTAGAAGACGCGCCCGATCGGGTTCAGGTTGTCGTTGAGGTCGTCGTTGGCGAACGGCTCGACGAGCATGATCGTGCCGTCGGGAGCGAGCGCCTCGCGGGCATGCACGAGGGCGCCGACCGGGTCGCCCATGTCATGGAGGCAGTCGAAGAACCCGATCAGGTCGAACCCTGCGCCGCTGTAGTCCTTGGCGCCGGCCGCCTCGAAGCTCACCCGGTCCGAGACGCCGGCATCTGCGGCTCGCTTGTGGGCGACGTCGATCGAGCTCTCGTGGTAGTCGTAGCCGACGAACGACGACTTGGGGTACTCCCGGGCCATGATGATCGTCGAGGCTCCGTGCCCGCATCCGACGTCGGCGACGCGCCCACCGGAGCGGAGCTTGGCGTCGACCCCCTCGAGTGCTGGGATCCACGACGAGACCAGATTGGCGGCATAGCCGGGACGGAAGAATCGCTCCGTGCCTTCGAAAAGTCCTGGATCGTGCTCGTCCCATCCGACGCCGCCTCCCGAGCGGAAGGCGTCGATCACCTTCGTCTCGGCCCGCATCGCCGCGGTCATTGCCTGGAACCCGCCGAGCACGCACGCCGGGCTCATGTCGTTGGCGAGCGCCTCCGCCTGCTCGTCGGGCAGCCGGTATCTGCCGTCGCCCTCGTAGTCGACGTAGCCGGAGGCAGCTTGGGCGGCCAGCCACTCTGCGACGTAGCGCTCCGTCGTCGAGGTGCGCATGGCGAGCTCGGCCGCGCTCAGCGGACCCGCACCGGCCATCGCCTTGTAGAGGCCGAGGCGGTCGCCGACGTTGACCAGCGTCGCTGTTAGCGCCGATCCCAGATCACCGACCGCCTTGCCCACGAACTCCATCAGCTTGGACTCCTCCACCGCCATCGCCGTACCTCCCGGTCTCCGATGGACCAACCGAAGCCCAAGGCGCAGTGCGAAGCAATACGCTTATCTGCGTAGGCGCCCCAAGGGGGTCTCACATGGCCGACCTGACGAGAGCTGAGCTCGCCGCACTGCTCGAGCTGGCCGCCACATTGGGTTCACTCGACGACCGGGATCGCTTCAGCGAGGTGCTGCTCGGCTCCCTCCGAAAGTTGGTGCCGGCCGACAGCATCACCTACAACGAGATCGACGTGCGACACCGGCGGACCTTCTGGACGGTCGACCCGCCCGGAGCGCTCGACGACACCGACCCTGCCGACTTCGTGCGCTACGTCTCACAGCACCCAATCGTCACCTACAGCCGCCGGACGGGCGACGGCCGTGCGCACACCCTCTCGGACTTCCTGGACCGCTGTGAGCTCCACCGCACCGACCTCTACTCCACGTTCTTCCGTCCCGCCAAGGTCGAGCACCAGATC
>JAODBO010000170.1 GCA_025464005.1 Acidimicrobiaceae bacterium
CCGGTCGCGCCGGTCGCGCCGGTCGCGCCGGCGTGCTGCAGGCCTCTACGTCGGCGCGGCGTTACGAAGCCGCGGCGCCCTCCTCGGAGATCACGAGTCGCGTCAAGGTGACGCGACTCGTGACATCCAGCTTGCGGAAGACGTGGCGGAGGTGGAAGTCGACGGTGTGGCGCGAGAGGTACAGGCGCGCACCGATCTCGCAGTTCGTTAGCCCATCGGCCACGAGGGATGCGACTCGCCGCTCGGTCGCGGTCAGGCTGGGCCAGCCGATCGTCGGCCGCACCCGACGGGCGCTTCGGTGTCGCGCTCGGGCCGCATCGCGATCCGCCCCGATCTGCTCGTAGGTCGAGCCGGCCGTCTGCAGCAGCTCCCGCGCCGCGGTCGGCTCCCGGCCGAGGAGCGACGCGCCGGCATCTTCTGCTGCGGATCCCCGAGCCCAGGGATGCTCGTGAATCTCGGAGGCGTGCTCCAGCGCCACCGTGTCCCGGGTGATAAGCGCAGCAGCGTGGCTGGCTGCGACGCCCGCGCTCGTCAGCTCGGGATTTGCCCGGGCGAGCATCAACATGGTGGCGCCGATCTCCTCTGCACAGCGTCGGTCGCCGGCGGCGAGGCACGTCCGGACCCACCACGGTCCAGCCGCGGGGTCCTCCAGGAGCAGGCGGTTCATGCCGGCCGCGCCGGCGTCGCAGCGGGCCAGCATCTCGAGCGCGGCGGCGGGACCGCGCTGCGCCTCGACGACGCGGGCGCGTGCCCAGGTGAACGTCGCCCAGCTCAGCGCGCCGATTGGCGTGGGGGAGGGAGGTGCCTGGCTCGAGAGAACGCGGGAGGCCCGCTCCGGCTCGCCCCTGCACAGGGCCACCGTGGCAAGGACCGCTCTGGCCATCGGTGTGTAAAGCGGCGTCCCCAGGGTTTCGGCCATCCCGAGCGCCTCGCGCGCGTGATCCGCAGCTTCGTCGGAGTGCCCCATCGCGAGGAGGAGCCGTGCCCGGACGCTAGGGATTGCTGCACTCCACGATCGATCTCCGGAATCCTCGACCTGTGCGTCGCAGACGTCCATCGCTTCGATCGCGTCGTCGAACTCGCCCACACAGGCGAGCATCGTCGCCAGCTGGACGTACGGCTCGCTCTCGCGGGCCTCCGACGCCACCCCTCGCGCCCGGTGGGTCGCGCAGCGAAGCAAGCCGATCGCGTCCACGGCTCTTCCCTCGTCCCAGCACAACGACGCGAGCGCTGCGAACGCGCCCGGCAGATCGGAATCGACTGTTGGCCGACCCTCGCCGGAGAGGATCGCCCAGACGCTTCGACGAGCTTCGCCGCTCTCGCCGAGGGCGAGCAGCGCGCGGAGTCTCGCCACCTCGGCGCCCGCCGGCACGCGCGATGCGGGGCCGGTCGTCGCAAGCGCCGCCTCGGCCTCGGTCAACGAGTCGGCGAAGCGTCCCTGGATGAACAGGAGCCTCGACAGCGTGTGATGCAGTCGAGCGGTCTCGGGCCCGGTCGATCCGCTCCCGGGCATGACCTCGCGCGCCAGTTCGACCGCCTGGGCGAGGCGGCCGGTCGCGACGAGGGACTCGACGGCGAACGCGGCCCGGGCCAGGCGGGCCGGGTCGTCGGGAGGAGTCAGCCGGAGGGTGCGCGCGGCGAGCTCCGCCGCCTCCTCCGGGCGGGAGGCGAGCAGGACGTGCACGGCCCAGTCCAACTCGCCGAGCACGCGATGCTCCTCGGCGGCGGAGCCGTCACCTCCTCGTCGGACTCGGGCGAGCGCGAGAGCTGCCGCGGCTTCGGTCGCGGGTAGTGCGGATCGGCTCGGGTGCAGCGCGGCTTCGCGGGGGTAGTTAGCGTCATCGGCCATGACACGAGCTTGTCCTCTCGTCGGCCGTGATCGCTACGTGCGAGCAAGACGAATCGTTGCCCGGGCTCCGACTGCGCGGGTGGCGTGTGCGCGACGCGGCGAGGAACTCCATGTCGTCCACGCACAAGTCGCGGAGCTCGATTTGTGCGGCGATGCTCTCCGGGACCTCGGGCCGGCCAGCGCCGCCTACACGGTCACGACGGTTTCGTTGCCGGCATTCTCCTGCGAAGCGGTCGGCTCGAACTCGATGTGCAGCTGACCCTCCTCCAGCCCTACGCGGATCGTCGACCCGTCGGGGACGTCGCCAGCGAGAAGCGCGCGTCCGACGCGCGTCTCGACCTCGTGTTGCAGGAACCGCCTGAGCGGGCGGGCGCCGTAGACGGGGTCGTAGCCTCGTTCCGCGATGTACCGCCTCGCGTTCTCGGTCACCTCGAGCCGTAGGCGACGGTCCGCGAGGCGGCCGCGCAGCTCGTCGAACAACAGGTCGACGATCCGTTCGATCTCGTCCAGCGTGAGCGGCTTGAACACGACGATGTCGTCCACCCGGTTCAAGAACTCGGGGGAGAAGCTTCGTCTCAGGTCGGAGAGGACGGCAGCGCTTGCCTCCGCCTTGATCTCGCCCGATCCGGTGACGCCGTCGAGCAGGTGCTGCGAGCCGATGTTCGACGTCATGATGACGACGGCGTTGCGGAAGTCGACGGTGCGTCCCTGGGAGTCGGTGAGCCGGCCGTCGTCGAGCACTTGCAGCAGCGTGTTGAAGACGTCGGGGTGCGCCTTCTCGATCTCGTCGAGCAGCACGACCGCGTACGGCTTGCGCCGTACGGCCTCGGTCAGCTGACCGCCCTCCTCGTAGCCGACGTATCCCGGCGGCGCGCCGACTAGCCGGCTCACGGTGTGGCGCTCCTGATACTCGCTCATGTCGATGCGGACAATGTTGTCCTCGCTGTCGAACAGGGCGGCGGCCAAGGTCTTCGCGAGCTCGGTCTTGCCCACGCCGGTCGGGCCGAGGAAGATGAACGACCCGATCGGCCGGCGGGGGTCTTTGATCCCGGAACGTGCCCGGATGATCGCGTCGGCGACGAGCTGCACGGCCTCGTCCTGGCCGACGATGCGGGCGTGCAGGAGCTCGTCGAGGCGCAGCAGCTTCTCCCGCTCGCCCTCCCGAAGCCGGCTGATCGGGATCCGGGTCCAATGCGCCACGATCGCCGAGATCTCGTCCTCGGTGACCACCTCGCGAAGCAGCCGGCGGCCACCCTGCTTCGAGGCGAGCAGCTCCTCCTCCGCCTGCCGGCGCCGTTCGAGCTCGGGCAACGTCCCATGGCGGAGCTGCGCCGCCCGATCGAGGTCGTAGCGGCGCTCGGCATCCTCCGCCTCATGGCGCACCTGCTCGATCTCCATGCGGAGCGACTGGACCTTCTTGATCGCCTGGCGCTCCGCCTCCCACTGGGCCCGCATCGCACCGGCTTCAGCCCGCAGGTCGGCGAGCTCCTTGCGCAGCTGCGCGAGCCGCTGGACGCTCGCGGGGTCGGACTCCTTGGCGAGGGCCGCCTCCTCGATCTCCATCCGCACGACCCGACGAGTCACCTCGTCGAGCTCGGCCGGCATCGAGTCGATCTCGGTGCGCAGCATCGCGCACGCCTCGTCCACGAGGTCGATCGCCTTGTCCGGGAGGAAGCGATCGGTGATGTAGCGGTGACTGAGGACTACTGCGGCGACGAGCGCGCCGTCGTTGATCTTCACCCCGTGGAACACCTCGAGCCGCTCGCGCAGGCCGCGCAGGATGGAGATCGCGTCCTCGACGCTCGGCTCCTCCACCGTCACGGGTTGGAAGCGTCGCTCGAGGGCGGCGTCCTTCTCGATGTGGCGGCGGTACTCGTCGAGCGTCGTGGCACCGATCAGGTGGAGCTCACCGCGCGCGAGCATGGGCTTCAACATGTTGCCGGCGTCCATCGCCCCCTCGGCCGCGCCCGCGCCGACGACGGTGTGCAGCTCGTCGACGAACATCAGGATGCGGCCCTCGGCCGCTTTTACCTCGGCGAGGACCGCCTTGAGGCGCTCCTCGAACTCGCCGCGGTACTTCGCGCCCGCGAGGAGCGAGCCCATGTCGAGGGCGAAAACGGTCCTACCGAGGAGTCCCTCGGGGACGTCTCCCTGGACGATGCGCTGCGCGAGGCCTTCGACGATGGCCGTCTTGCCGACGCCCGGATCGCCGACGAGTACCGGGTTGTTCTTGGTTTTTCGAGAGAGGATCTGTACGACGCGCCTGATCTCGGCGTCACGGCCGATCACCGGGTCGAGCTTGCCGTCCCTCGCAGCCTCCACGAGGTCCTGGCCGTACCGCTGCAGCGCCTCGTAGGTCTGCTCGGGCGTGGCCGAGGTGACGCGCTGGTTGCCGCGGATGTTCGTGAGCCCCGTCAGCAGGCGTTCGCGATCGGCGCCCCGCTCGGACAACAACCGACCCGCCGGTGAGCCACTGGCCTCCGACGACAACGCGATGAGCAGGTGCTCGACCGAGACGTAGTCGTCCCGCAGCCGGTTCGCCTCCTGCTCGGCGGCGTCGAGCAGCCGCGAGAGCCGCCTGCTGACGAGCACCTGCCCAGGCGCGACCCCGCGCCCGCCGACGCTCGGCCGGCGCGCCAGGTCGGCCTCGACCTCCTTCTTCAGCTGGTCGACGTCCACCCCGATCTGCTCGAGCAGCCTGTCGCTCAGGCCCTCCGGCTGCTCGAGGAGTGCGAGAAGGAGGTGCTCGCCGTCGGTCTCCTCGTGGCCGAGGCGGAGCGCGATCGACTGGGCCTGCTGCAGGGCCTCACTCGACTTGACGGTCAGGCGGTTGGGGTCCATGCAGGCCTCCTAGCGATCGGGCAGTGCGGCGCGCAGCGCCATCTCGAGACGGTCGATCCTTGCCAGCAGGTCGCTCACGACCCCGGCCGCTACGTAGTCGAGGCCGAGTCCCGCGCGAAGTCGCTGGAGACGGGCGATGACGGCGAGCTGGTCCGGGCGGAACCACGGCTGCCCGTACGGGCCCGCCTGAGGATCGAGCACACCGAGCGCGACGAGGCGAAGGATCTGGTCGGGATGAAGCCCGGAGCACCGTGCGACGGTCTCGAGAGACAACAGCGTCGGGTGCGCGAGCGCGGTCGTGGTCATCTGGATCTCCTCGGGTCGAAGTTGGACACGCGGCTGAGCTCCTCGAAGAGCCGGCGCTCTTCTGCGTTCAGACGGCTCGGGACGACGATCTTCACCTCCGCGACGAGGTCGCCCGGCTTGCCCGAGGGATTCGGCAGGCCCCGGCCCGCGACACGGATGAGGCGGCCCGTCGAACTGCCGGCCGGGACGCGTACCTTCGCCTCCCCGTCGGGAGCCTCGACCACGACCGTCATGCCGAGCGCTGCCTCCCAGGGGGTGAGGGGCAGGTCGACGTGCACGTCCCGCCCGTCCAACCGGTACTTCGGACCGGCCGCGATCCGCACGACGAGGTAGAGATCGCCCGGCGCACCCCCTCCGAACCCGGCGCCGCCCTGCCCGGACAGTCGGATGCGCTGCCCGTCACGCACACCCGCCGGGATCGTGACATCGATGGTGCGCCCGTCATCGCCGCCGATCTGGATCTTGCGGCGCGTGCCTCGGTAGGCGTCCTCCAAACCAAGGAGGACTTCGAACTCCTGGTCCGCACCGGACACGGTGCCGAAGCGATTACCGAACAGGTCGTCGAAGATGCTGTCGAAGCCGGCGCCGCCGGCATTCGTCGATGTACGGCCCGTTGTCCGGCGATCCTCGCGCGAGGTCCGGGAGGATCGTGGGCGGCGCGCACCAGCCCCCGCGCCTGCCCAGGCGCCGGCGTCCGTCCCCTCGGTGACGCGGCGAAAGTCGCGCCCGAGGCTGTCGTAGCGCTTGCGCTGCTCCGGGTCGGACAGCACGTCATAGGCCTCGGAAACCTCCTTGAAGCGGTCCTCGGCCGCGGGGTCCTTGTTCATGTCGGGATGCAGCTGGCGAGCGAGGCGCCGATACGCGCGCTGGATCTGCTCGGCTGTCGCGTCGCGGCCAACGCCGAGGATGCGGTAGTAGTCGGCGGGGTCAGCCATCTCGTCGTCGGTCGTCGTCGGCCCGCTTCCCGGCCACGACGACGGCGGCCGGGCGCAGCACGCCCTCGTGATCCTCGTAGCCGGGCCGGAGCACGCGAGTCACCGAGCCCGGAGCCGCGCTCTCGTCCGCGGCTGTCGCTACGGCATCGTGTCGCGCCGGGTCGAAGGACTCGCCTGGTCTTCCGTAGCGTTGGTAGCCGAGGCGAGCCAATGTGGCGACCGAGCGGTCGCGCAGGGCCCCGATCCCTGCTGCGACGGCGGCCGGATCGCTGTCGACGACCTCGAGCGCGCGCTCGAGGTCGTCGACGATCTCGATGATCTCGGCGACGACGCGCGCCCGCTCGTCCGCGCGGGTCCTTTCGATCTCACGATCGAAGCGTTTCCTCAAGTTGTCGAGGTCCGCGAGGGCGCGAAGCAGGCGGTCGTCGTCGGGCGCGGGCTGGGCGGCCCGCACCGGGGCAGGTGCCGACTCACCGTTCGGCACCGGCGGGGGTAGCGGACCCCGGTGCTCCTCCGGTTCCAGGCCCGCTCCGGCAGGCGGCTCGGAGGTCATCTCTCAGGACACCGTGAAGTCGGCGTCGATCACGTCGTCCTCCCCGGACGGCGGCGGAGGCGCCGACTCGGTGGCGCCGGGCGAGGTGCCCAGGCCGAAGAACACCTGCTGGAGCTCGGAGGTCAGCGAGCGCAGGCGGTCGAGAGGCGCCTGATCGGTCATCGCCTGGCGAGCATCTTGGACGAGCAGGTCGGCGCGTGCGCGCTCGTGCTCCGGCACCTTGTCGCCGAGCTCGGCCAGTCGCCGCTCGACCTGACCGGCGACGGCGTCGAGCTCGTTGCGAGCGTCGACGAGCTCTCGCAGCTCGGCGTCCTCGACGCGATGGCTCTCTGCCTCGGAGACCATGCGCGCGATCTCGGAGGGGTCGAGGTTCGTCGTGCCGCTGATCGTGATGTGCTGCTCGGCTCCGGTGTCCTTGTCGCGGGCCGAGACGCTCAGGATCCCGTTGGCGTCGATGTCGAAGGTGACCTCGACCTGTGGGACGCCTCTCGGACCGGGTCGTATCCCTTCGAGCCGGAAGCGCCCGAGCACCCGGTTGTCGCTCGCCCGCTCGCGCTCTCCTTGGAGCACGACGATGTCCACAGCGGACTGGTCCTCCTCGGCCGTGCTGAAGACCTCGGTGCGGCGCGCCGGGATCGTCGTGTTGCGCTCGATGATCTTGGTCATCACGCCGCCGAGGGTCTCGACGCCGAGGGAGAGGGGGGTCACGTCGAGGAGGAGGACGTCCTTCACCTCACCCTTTATGACCGCGGCCTGGATCGCCGCCCCGACGGCCACCACTTCGTCGGGGTTGACGCTCATGTTGGGCTCTTTGCCCCCGGTGAGCCTGCGGACGAGCGCCTGCACCGCCGGGATGCGGGTCGATCCCCCGACGAGGATGACCTCGTCGAGGTCGTTCGCCGTGATCTTGGCGTCCGCCAGGGCTTGCTGCACCGGTCCCATCGTGCGCTCGACGAGATCAGCGGTGATCTGCTCGAACGTCGAGCGCATCAGCGTCGTCACGAGGTGCTTTGGTCCGTTCGCGTCGGCTGTCACGAAGGGTAGGTTCACCTGGGTCTGGGTCACCGACGACAGCTCGACCTTGGCCTTCTCGCCAGCTTCGAAAAGTCGCTGGAGGGCTTGCGGGTCCTTGCGGAGGTCGATGCCCTGTTCCTTCTGGAACTCGTCGGCGAGCAGGTCGACGATCCGCCGATCGAAGTCGTCACCGCCGAGATGGGTGTCGCCTGCCGTCGCCCGCACCTCAACGACGCCGTCGCCGACGTCGAGGACGCTGACGTCGAACGTGCCGCCTCCGAGGTCGAACACGAGCACGGTCTCGTTCCCCTTCGAGTCGAGGCCGTACGCGAGCGCCGCAGCAGTCGGCTCGTTCACGATGCGAAGCACCTCGAGCCCGGCGATGCGGCCGGCGTCCTTGGTCGCCTGGCGCTGCGCGTCGTTGAAGTAGGCGGGCACGGTGATCACCGCCTCGGTGACCCGCTCGCCGAGGAACTTGCCCGCGTCGTCGGCGAGCTTGCGCAGCACGAGCGCCGAGATCTCCTCCGGCGCGTAGAGCTTGCCGCGTATGTCGAAGCGCGCCGCCCCGTCGGGGCCCGAGACCACGTCGTAGGAGACCGCGTGCGTCTCGCTCTCCACCTCCTCGTAGTGCCTGCCGATGAAGCGCTTCGCCGAGTAGATCGTCCCCTTCGGGTTGAGGATTGCTTGGCGCCGCGCGAGCTGGCCTACGAGGCGCTCGCCGTTCTCCGTGATGGCGACCACAGACGGCGTCGTCCGAGCGCCCTCGGCGTTCGGGACCACGGTCGGTTGGCCGCCTTCGACGACGGCGATCACAGAGTTGGTGGTGCCGAGATCGATCCCGACTGCCTTAGCCATTTGTCAGCTCCTCGTTGTCGTGGTCGGACCGGCGGCCTCGCCCGCCGGTTCCAGTGCATTGCGGATCACCTCGGTGAGCCGGTTCGCCGGGAGCGCACCGATCACGCGGTCGACGACGTGCTCGTCCCGGAGTAGGACGAGTGTCGGAATGCTCCTGGCGTCGAACCGCTCGGACACTTGCGGCGACTGGTCGACGTTGACGCGCACCACCTTCAGCTGGCCGGCGAACGCTCGCGCCACCTCGTGCAACGCCGGCTCGACGAGCTTGCATGGTCCGCACCACGGGGCCCATAGGTCGACGAGCACGAGCAACCCCGGAGCGCGCGTGGCGCCTTGGAACTCCGCGTCGCCGGCGTCGACCACCCAGGGCAACGGCGTGTGGCAGCGCCCGCATCTGGGGGTGCCGGCAGCCGAGACCGGAAGCCGGTTGCGCTGCCCGCAAACAGCGCAGCGGACCTCCATCGACACGTTGGGTCCTCAGCTCGCCTTCGCTCCGACGAGCTTCTGTTCGCCGCCGACAGCTACCTCGACGCGCCGAGGCTTCACCGATTCGGACACCGGGATCGTGACCGTGAGCACGCCCTGCTCGTAGCGGGCGTCGATCCTGTCCGCGTCGAGGCCGTCGCCGAGGAGGATCTGACGGGTGAAGCTGCCCTGCGGGCGCTCGGAGATGAGCACCTCCGCGTCGTCCGAGGGGACCCAGCGCCGCTCGGCCTTTACGGTCAAGGTGTTCTTCTCGACGGTCAGCTCGATCGAGGAGGGGTCGACTCCTGGCAGGTCGAAGTGGATGACGAACATGTCGCCCTTGCGGTAGGCGTCCATCGGCACCATCGCCGCTCGTGCGGCCGGCCCGAGCACCTGCTCGGTCCAGCGGTCGAGCTGACGGAACGGGTCCTGTCTCATAAGCATGGTGATCGGCTCCCTTCGGACGGCGACGACCTCCCACCGGCTCCGGCGCGAAGTCAGGCGCCGGCCCGGCTACGCGGCCGGGCTTCGGCGTCCAATTGCCAGCGTCGCGCCCCGGCCTCTCTCTGCCATCCCTTAGGCGCGTGGTCCGCGACGGGGAGCGGCGCGTCGTTCGGGCCGGTCCAGCACTGGTACACCACGCGTTCGCCTGATGCGCGCCCTGCTCGTGCTCGTCAGGATCGGCTTGCCCCATTGCAGCGACGGTCCTCGGGACCGGGTTCGCGCGGGGCGAATGGCGCGAACGCGCGTGGCGGACGACCAGGGAGGCGTTTTCATGCTCGCAGCGACGTTCGGACCCGGGCAGGTTGCCTACTCGCTGCTCTGGTTCTTCTTGTTCGTGATCGAGGTGTGGCTGATGGTGTCGGTGTTCATCGACATCTTCCGCAGCCACGACCTACGTGGCTGGGCGAAAGCGGCCTGGGTGCTCCTCGTCCTCGTGTTCCCGCTCGTCGGGATCCTCGCCTATCTCATCGTGCGCGGCGACGAGATGCGCGCCCACCAGGTCCAGATGCAAGAGCAGGAGATGCTGCGGCGCAGCCACGACCAGCACGTCCCGGCACAATGGAGCGTCTCGCAGGAGCTGGCCCGCCTGTATGAGCTGAGGCGCGACGGCGTGATCAGCGAAGCGGAGTTCGAGCGGCTGAAGGCTAAGGCGATCGAGCGCGAGATCGGCGGGAGCGCCGACGCCGGCGCCGACTGGAAGCACGCGGCCTCGTCGTGACGGGGCAGTCGCGTCTCACCTTTGGACCGGGAGCGCCGGCATGACGGTCATGGGTGTCACGAAGTTCGAGCGCCTGTTCCGGCTCTCAGCGGAGATCGACATCGATCCGAACGAACTGAAGCGCTTCAGCGACTTCGTGAGCCACAAGGTCTACGACATCCTGCTTCGCGCCGAGGCGAACGCGAAGTGGAACGGCCGGGACGTGATCGAGCCGGCGGACCTTCCCGTGACGAAGGGGCTCCAAGAGAGCATGCACCAGTTCGGCAAGCTCGACGAGGCCCTCCAGATCGAGCCGATCCTCGAGCAGCTGGCGGGGCTGCCGGCCCTCGACCTCTACTTAAGCGAGGAGACACGGGCTCGCCTGCCCCTGGTCGTCGGCGGTCTCACCGTCGCGCTCGCGCGTACGCTCAAGGTCCTCGATCCGGACGCGAAGGTTGCCCATACGACGCTCTGGGACCGCACGTTCCAGATATTCGACCTGCTGCTTTAGCTGCTGCCCGAGAACCGCGCGGCTCAGCCGCCCGCCATCGCCCCCACGACGTGGAACGGCTCGGCGCCTCTTGCGACCGCGTCGGGAAGCGGGGCGTCGGGGGCTTCGTGCGATAGGTCCTCCTCGCAAGCGAAGAATCGCATGAACGCCCGGCGCTGCTGGGTCGTGGAGTCGCGGATCGTCCCCCGAAGCGCCGGGTACTGGCGCTCGAGTGCATCGAGCACCGATCGTTGGGTCGGTGAACCTTCGACCTCGAGCTGCACCTCGCGCTCGGTGCACGCAAGCGTCCGCAGGTGCGGGGGGAGGACGACCCGGATCACGGCAGCGTCTGGACCTCGACGGACAGCACCGCAGGGAGATCCCGGACGATCGGCGTCCAGTTGTCACCGGCGTCGGCCGAGCCATACACCTGCCCGCCGGTGGTGCCGAAGTACACACCGCAGCTGTCAAGCGAGTCGACCGCCATCGCGTCGCGCAACACGTTGACGTAGCAATCGCGCTGCGGCAGGCCCTTCGCGAGCGGCTCCCACTCGTCGCCGCCGGCCCGGCTGCGGTAGACGCGGAGCTTGCCCTCGGGCGGATAGTGCAGTGAATCGCTCGTGATCGGCACGACATAGACAGTGTCCGGCTCGTGCGCGTGGACGTCGATCGCGAACCCGAAGTCGCTCGGCAGGTCGCCGCTGATCTCGTGCCACGACTCGCCGGCATCGTCGCTGCGCATGACATCCCAGTGCTTCTGCATGAACAGCACGTCGGGGCGTGAAGGATGCATAGCGAGGCGGTGGACGCAGTGACCGACCTCGGCTTCGCTCTGGGGAATCTCGCCGGAGCGCAGTCCACGGTTGGCCGGTCGCCACGTCGTGCCGGCGTCGTCGCTGCGAAAGACGCCGGCGGCGGATATAGCGACCGTCATGCGCGCCGCGTCCTGCGGATCGAGGATGATCGTGTGCAGGCACATCCCTCCGGCTCCTGGCTGCCAGGAGGGCCCGGAGCCGTGACCGCGCAGTCCCGAGAGCTCCTGCCACGTCTGGCCGGCGTCGGACGAGCGGAACAAAGCTGCGTCCTCGACCCCCGCATAAACGGTGTCGGGATCGGTCATCGACGGCTCGAGGTGCCAGACGCGGGCGAACTCCCACGGGTGCGGCGTGCCGTCGTACCACTGATGGGTGCCCGGGACGCCGTCGTAGACGAACTGGTTGCCCACCGGCTCCCAGGTGCTGCCCCCGTCGTTCGAGCGCTGGATGACCTGCCCCGACCAGCTCGAGGACTGCGATGCGTACAGCCTGTCGGGATCGGCCGGCGAGCCCTTGACGTGGTAGATCTCCCAGCCCCCGAAGTGAGGTCCGCTGACGCTCCACTGCTCGCGCTTGCCGTCGGAGCTCAGGACGAATGCGCCCTTGCGTGTGCCGACGAGTACTCGTACTCCGCTCATCCCCACTCCTTTCTCCGAGCGCGGTCCACCCGCGCGACCCCGAAGGGCCTCCGGCCCGTCCGGCAACGCTATCGCCCATCTACTCCGGCGTCTTCTCCGATCTTGCGCAGCTTCCGCTACCAGCTGCGAGCTGCCCGATTGCGGCGCTGGGCTGCACTTTTCAGATGGTAAGCTGTCTGTGGCTCAGCTAGGGCCGCCGCGCCTTCGCTACCCGGGGGCAGATCGGGGGTCCCGATGGGGCCCGTCCTACCCGGCCGAGGCAACCACCTCGCAGTCCAACGCAACGACGCGCTCCGTCGCGAAGCACCACAACCCGTGACGGGTGCGCTGGTCGTATGCGGATAGGCATCGTCGCACCTCCATGGCTTCCCGTTCCGCCGCCTGCCTACGGCGGGACGGAGAACGTCCTCGACGCCCTCGCGCGTGGCCTGAAAAGCGCGGGTCACGACGTCCTGTTGTGCACGACCGGGGACAGCACCTGCCCCGTGGACAAGACGTGGGTCTTCGAGCGGTCCGTCGGTGTCGGGGTGGGCAGCAGCGTCGACGAGATACGTCACGTCGTCCATGGTTACGCGGCCCTCCGGGATTGTGATGTCGTGCACGACCACACACTCGTGGGCCCTCTCCACTCGGCGGCCTTCCCGCATCTTCCTGTCGTCACCACGAACCACGGACCGTTCAATGCCGATCTCATCGACCTCTATCGGGTGCTCTCCCTACGGGTACCGGTGATCGCCATCTCGCATCACCAGGCATCGACCGCACGTGACGTCCCGATCGCGGCGGTGATTCACCACGGGGTGAGCCTCGACGACTTCCCGGTCGGAAAAGGCGGCGGTGGCTACGCCCTGTTCCTCGGGCGCATGCACCGGGGCAAGGCACCGCATGTCGCCGCCAGGATCGCCCGAGCCGCCGGCTTCCCGTTGAAGATCGCAGCGAAGATGCACGAGCCGGCGGAGCGAGCGTACTTCGAGGCGATGGTGCGTCCACTGCTCGGGGAAGACGTCACCTATGTTGGCGAGGTGGACCGCGAAGACAAGCTCGAGCTCCTCGCCGGCGCGGAGTGCCTGCTCAATCCGATCGCCTGGCCTGAGCCGTTCGGCATGGTCATGATCGAGGCGATGGCGTGCGGGACCCCGGTGCTCACGTCGCAATTCGGCGCCGCGCCAGAGATCGTCGAGGACGGTGTGGTCGGTTTCGTCCGCACCGACGAGGCCGGTCTCGTAGCGGCACTCGGACGAGTCGACGAGATCGACCGTGCGAGCTGTCGTGCGCGCGTCGGTCAACGCTTCTCCGTCGAGGCAATGGTCGAAAAGCACGTCGCCGTTTACGAGCGGGCCGCCGAAGGCGTGCCTCATGGACCGCTCGAGCTGCTCGTGCCCGGTGCCGCTTGACGAGCACCCCTCCGGGTCGGGGCTCGTGACCGACCCCTGGACGTTCGCGGGGGAACCGACGGTCAGGAGCCTGGCGGGGGGCTCGACCACCCTGGTCGAAGGCGCCTCGTTCGCGATCTCATCCTTGAGCGGCGACATCGAGCCCGGAAGCGCGCAAGGCGTTTTCTTCGAGGACACCCGCTTCGTATCGACGTGGAGGATCCGCCTCGACGAGGCAGAGCTTCAGGATCTGGCCCTCATCCCGCTCCATCCGTTCGCGGCCACGTTCCTTTCGCGCGGACAGCCTCGCCAGGGGCAGTCCGACGGAACGCTGCTCGTCGAGCGAACGCGCTATGTCGGCAACGGCATGCGCGAGGACCTCGTCATCCGCAACCTCGCCCACGAGCCCGCCGCCTGCTCGATCAGCTTCGAGCTCGACGCCGACTTCGCGCACCTGTTCGAGGTGAAGGAGAGCCGGGTCCAGGTGCGTGGCGCCCACGAGATCGAGGTGGCCGCGTCGGTGATGGCCTTCACGTACGAATACCGGGAGGTGAGCCGTCGGCTCGAGGTGAGCTTCCCCTCGCAGGCGCGCGTCACCCCACGGCTGGCAACGCTCGACGTCGTCGTCCCGGCCGGTGGCGAGTGGCGAACCTGCCTCGAGTTCCGCCTCGCCGTCGACGGGGAGCCCGTCGAGCTCCGTTACGGAAGCGGAGCCTCTGTCGAGGACTCGGCGCCCGTGGCACAGCTGCGGGCCTGGGAGCAGACGATCCCGAGGGTCCGATCCGACGACGACGGCCTCGACGCGACCTTCGTCCAGAGCGAGCGAGATCTCGGCGCACTGCGGATCTTCGACCCCGAGCACCCGGGGCGCCCCGTCATCGCAGCAGGTGCTCCCTGGTTCATGACGCTTTTCGGGCGGGACTCGCTCATCACCGCGCTGATGACGCTTGCGGTCGATCCGAGCCTCGCCGCCGGAACGCTGCTCACCCTCGCCCGACTTCAGGGCGAGCGCGTCGACGATCTCACCGAGGAGCAGCCGGGCAAGATCCTCCACGAGATGCGCCGCGGTCTCACGACCGTGGCGGACACGAGGGAGGGATCGGCCTACTACGGCTCGATCGACGCGACCCCGCTCTTTGTCGTCCTGCTCGGCGAGCTCCACCGGTGGGGCGTCGCACCGGAAGTCGTCGCTCAGCTGCTGCCGCACGCCGACCGGGCCCTTTCCTGGATCGACGAGTTCGGCGATCGGGACGGCGACGGCTTCGTCGAGTACCAGCGAGCGACGGCACGAGGCCTGGCGAATCAGGGCTGGAAGGACTCCTTCGACGGCGTGAGCTTCGCCGGGGGAAGGCTCGCCGAGACGCCTATCGCGCTCTGCGAGGTGCAGGGCTACGTTTATGCCGCCTTCCTCGCTCGAGCTGAGCTGGCCCGAGCGCTCGGCGACGCGCCCGCCGTCAGCGCGTATGAAGCGCGTGCCGAGCGCCTCAAGGCTGCCTTCAACGAGCAGTACTGGTTGGAGGAGCGTGGCTACTTCGCGATGGGCCTCGACGGCGAGAAGCGGCCGATCGACTCGTTGAGCTCCAATATCGGCCACTGCCTGTGGACGGGCATCGTCGACGAGGACAAGGCGTCGCTGGTCGCAGAGCACCTCTGCGGTCCCGAGATGTTCACCGGTTGGGGGATCAGGACGCTGTCGAGCTCCATGGGTCGCTACAACCCCGTGAGCTATCACAACGGCTCGGTCTGGCCGCACGACAGCGCGATCTGTGCCGCAGGGCTCGCCCGCTACGGATTCGTCGAGCAGGCCAGGATGGTGACGGTGGGGCTCCTGGAAGCGGCGGAGGCCTTCGGCGGGAGGCTCCCCGAGCTCTTCTGCGGCTTCGACCGCAAGGCGTTCCCGATCCCGGTTCCCTACCCGGCCTCCTGCTCTCCACAGGCCTGGGCCTCGGCGTCGCCCTTCTGGCTCTTGAGGACCGTGCTTCTCGGCCTCGAGCCGTCCGTGCCCGACGGGACGGTCGGCCTCGCCCCGTCCGTCCCAGAGAGCTTCGGGAGCTTGACGGTGGAAAACCTCTTCCTCGCAGGCGCCCGCCTCACGATCGAGGCGACGGGGAACCGGGCGAAGGTGAGCGGCCTGCCGGGAAGCTTGCGGCTCGTCGAGGAGCGCTCGGAGCAGGCTTAGAGCGATCGAGCCCGGCCTCCTCGCCGCGGCGGCGGACGATCTGCGGTCGAGCGCGGCGAGCCACTCGACCGAGCGCAGGCTCGCGATTCACAGACAGACGCGTTGGACTTCTCGGATCTCATGCGGGTGGAGCTCCCGGAGCGCCATCGCCGCCGTCCCGATCTGCTGGTGGGTGCGCCGCCAAGCACCACCACCACCAGCAGCAAAACCGCTGCTGGTGGATACCGGGTGGTCCCATGACTGGCGGCGAGGTGGTCCCATGTCGTTGACCGGTTGAATCCGCCCAGCTCAGGGTGGTCCCATGGTGCTGGCGAGCGACATCGCGATCCACGCCTCCCGGCTGAACCGGGGTGTGGGTGCTCTTTCTCGAACCTGCCAAGCAAAGCCATCAAGCCCGGCATCTCTCGAGGCCTCGACCACCTCGCCCACCGGTCCCGGGCTTCCAGGACGGTACGACACCGACACCGGCGCCACGCCGTTCGACTGGACCTACACCGGCGACGGCCTCGACCGCTTCCTCGCCGGACTCGACGCCCACGCGCCGAACCGCAGGCGGAATCACCGTCAACCCCGACGAACTTCGAAACATGACCACCAATGGGCGTCGAGAAGGTCGCGGACATCGGCCGAGCGCGAGCCGCTGACAGATGTGCCGACGGAGCCAATCATCAACAGGCAACCGACGGTTGCGTGTCAGGCGATGGCCGGCTAGGTTATGTGCAACCAAACATTGCAGAAGGAGAGACCAGCATGGAGTACGGAAGCATCGAGCGGGAGATCCACATCGATGCCGCGCCCGACGTCGTGTTCGACGTCATCAGCAGCCCCGCGCACATCCGGGAGCGGTGGGGCGGCGTCGAGTCAGATGTCGAGCCGACTACCGGTGCCACCGGTGAACTGGTGTGGGGGGGCCGGGCGACAGGGGAGGCCCAGGTCGTCCCGATCACCGTGGTGGACGCCGTACCTCCTCGGTGCTTCTCGTTCCGCTGGGTCCATTCCAGCGGCGAGGTCGCCACCGCCGCCAACTCACTGCTGGTGAACTTCGAGCTCGTCCCGTCGGGTGCGGGCACCGTGCTCCGGCTCACCGAGACCGGGTTCCGGGAGATGGGTTGGGAGGTCGCCGTCCTCGAGGAGGCCTACAAGGAGCACAGCGTCGGCTGGGACGCCTTCGTTCCACGCATCGGCGAGTACGTCATCCAGTTGACATCCACGCGATGACCGTCGCGGTCGACGACGACCTCTGGTCGGCGATCGGGGATCCGACGCGGCGTCGGATGCTCGACCTGCTCCTGGCGGATGGGGGCGGTACGGCCACCACCTTGAGCGACCGACTGCCCGTCACGCGTCAGGCGGTCGCGAAGCATCTCGGGGTGCTCGACCGCGTCGGCCTTGTCCACGTCACGCCGGCCGGACGGGAGATGCGCTACCGGGTGGACGATGCGCAGCTCGCCCGCGCGGCCGCGCAGCTCGCAGAAGTCGGGTCGACCTGGGACGCGAGGCTGCGGCGCATCAAACGGATCGCCGAGGCCGTTCAGCGCACCAGAGAGCGGTGAATCCAGTCCGGGAGAGAAGGAGGCATTGACCACGACCGAAGGTCTCTCCGCTGGTGGACGACCAACATCCATGGCGACGGCCTCGTCCGGGAAGTGCTCCAGTTCCACTTCGGCGCCGGGTTCGACATGAACGTCCTCGAGCTCGATCACGACAAGCGCGCCCTGGGAGTGCTCGACGGGCCCGACGAGGGGATCGGCACGCTGGGTGTGCTCGATCCTCAGGCAGGAAGACGACGGGACCACGGTCGTGTTCAAGCATCTGGGCTGGAAGGACCCGGTGGAGTTCATGCACCACTCAGCACAAGTCGACGGTCTTCCAGATGAGCCTGGGTCGCCGGTCGAAACCGGGGCAGGTGCTCCCGACCCACGCGACGTCAGGATCGACTATCGGAACTGACGCCGAGCCGACCACGCCGGACCTGCAAGGGGCCTTGACCCGACGAACTTGCGGCCATGGCCATTAGCGGGGGACCGCGAAGCCATCGCGGTCACCGCGCCGTCGAAGCGCTGCCGCCTTGTCGTAGCGGTCGATGGTGCTCGGTGATCGCCGCTCCGGCGTGGGGACCGAGCAGCGCCGACTCCACGACGGCGAGGAGCTGCACCAGCGCGAGGAGGATGAAGGCCATACGAAAGTCGTCGGTAGCGTTCCTCGACACGCCGAGCACGCTGTCGAGCGGGCCGCCGGCTCGAAGGGCGAGCGCGCCGATGGCCACGCCGAGGCCCATGGTCAACTGCTGCATCGTGCTGGACAGCGTGTTGGCGTCGTTGAGCTCGGCCGGCGCAAGGTCCGCGAACACGATCGTGTTGTAGGCCGTGAACCCGATCGAACGGAACACACCGCTCGCGAGCAGGACGACGACGATCACGGCGAGCGGAGTCTGGGCGCTGAAGGTGGCGCACAGTGCGAACGCCGCGGCCGAGGCCACCCCTGCGCCGACGAGGACGAAGCGGAAGCTGAAGCGTCGCAGGATCGGGGTGGTGAGCGGCTTGACGCCGATGTTGCCGACGAAGACAGCAATGACGAGCAGCCCCGACTTGAGGGGGCTCCAGCCGAAGGCGCTCTGGAACATGAGCGGAAGCAGGAAGGGCGCCGCGCCGATGGCCAACCGGAAGAGGGAGCCCCCGAGGTTCGTGACGCGAAAGGTCGGGATCTTCAACAAGCTGAGGTCGAGCAGCGGATGCGGCCGCCGGCGCAGGTGTCGCACCGACAGCCAGAGGAGTGCGGCTCCTCCGACCAGGCCGATGACCGCGCCGCCACGCGCTGCATTGGCGTTGGCGACGACCTCGAGACCGTAGACGAAGGCCGTCAGTCCGCCGCCGGTGAGCGCGAAGCCCCACCAGTCGAGCCTCGTGTGCTCCGTGAGCCGCGCGTTGGGCACGATACGCAGCGTGACGAGCAGTGCCGCCACCCCGAGGGGCAGGTTGACGGCGAAGATCCAGCGCCACGACGCGTACGTCGTGAGCGCGCCGCCGAGCGCAGGCGCGATCACCGGCGCCGCGAGCGCCGGCCAGGTGAGGTAGGCGATCGCGTCGATCAGCTCGGTCTTGGTCGTGCTGCGCAGCACGACGAGCCGGCCCACCGGGACCATCATCGCCCCACCGATGCCCTGGAGCACCCGCATCACCGTCAGCTCACCGAGTCCCGTGCTGATGGCACACAGGCCCGACGCGCAGGTGAACACCCCGATGGCGGTGGCGAACACGGTCCGGGCGCCGAAGCGGTCGGCGACCCATCCGCTCACGGGGATGAAGACGCCGAGCGTCAGGAGATACGCGGTGATCGTGACGTTGAGGTCCACCGGCGGCACGCCGAACGACCGCGCCATTCTCGGAACCGCGGTGGCGATGACCGTGCCGTCGAGGTTCTCCATGAAGAACGCACCAGCGACGAGCAGTGCGATCGCGCGCCACGAGCGCGGATGGGGGCGGCTCGACGCCTCGAGGACGCCAGTCACGGGACGCGAGGAACGACTGGCTCGACCGGCACGATCATCGCTGGAGTCTGTAGCGCTTCGCGTTTCGGCGCAACGTGCCCGGCTGAGGTTGACTGGAACCGTGGTCGCATCACAGACGTCGGTGACCGACGACGAGCTGGCCCGTCGAGCCGAGGAGATCGCCGAGCAGCTGGCCGTCGCCGCAGCGACCGTCGAGGGCCGCGCGGACCGGCGCCGGCGCCGCCGCATCGCTGCGACCGTCGCGGACCCCGGCAGCAGAGACTTCCTGATGGACCTCGTCGACCAGGTGCTGCGGATTGCTCCGCACGACCGTGCGGCACGACGACTCTGTGACCTCGTACACGAGCGCGGCGTCCCCCGAGTCGCGTCGGGGCTCGATCGTCTCGCGCTGGAGCTCGGAACCGCTCTCGCCCCCTACCTGCCCGGTGTTGTCGTGCCCTTGGTGACGGCCCGGCTGCGCCGGGAGCTCTCGGGCATCATCCTGCCCGCCGATCATGCGGCCTTCCGTCGTCATGCGCGGCGCCGTGCCCGGCAGGGGATCCGGCTCAACGCGAACCTTCTCGGCGAAGCGGTGCTCGGCCACGAGGAGGCCGAGCGTCGGACGCGCCTCGTGTGCGAGCTGCTCGGACGACCCGAGATCGACTACGTCTCGGTAAAGGTCTCGGCGGTCGCCGCGCAGCTCGACCCGGTCGCGTTCGATGACGGCCTCGAGCGGGTCGTCGAAAGGCTGCGCCGCATCTTCGCCGAGGCGGCACGGCACCGCCCGACGAAGTTCGTGAGCCTCGATATGGAGGAGTACACGGACCTCCGGCTCACGGTAGAGGCCTTCACGAAGGTGCTGTCCGAGCCCGCCCTCTGCTCGCTCGATGCCGGGATCGTCCTGCAGGCCTACCTTCCGGACTCCGTCGCGGCACTCGAGCAGCTCGCCGCGTTCGCGAGGGCCAGGTACCGCGATCATTCGAGCGTCGTAAAGGTGCGGCTCGTCAAGGGCGCCAATCTCGCGATGGAGTCCGTCGAGGCCGAGCTACGAGGTTGGCCTCGGGCGCCATTGGCCTCGAAAGGAGACGTCGACGCCAACTACAAACGCCTCCTCGACATGGCGCTCGCACCCGAGAACGCCGGCGCGCTCCGTGTGGGCGTGGCAAGCCACAATCTCTTCGAGATCGGTTGGGCGCTTGCAGTTCGCGAGGCGGTGCACGCGAGCGACCGCGTGGAGATCGAGATGCTCGAGGGGATGGCCAACCCGCAGGCCGTCGCGGTCGCTCGCACCGCCGGTGGCGTGCTGCTCTACGCGCCTGTCGTGCGTAGGGGCGACTTCGAGTCGGCCGTCGCCTACCTCGTCCGGCGTTTCGACGAGAACACCTCTCCCGAGAACTTCCTCGCGCACGCGTTCGACCTCGTCCCCGGCTCGAGTGCCTGGGACGAGCAGCGGCTCCGCTTCAGAGCCTCGGTCGCGCAGCGTCTCGCCGCGCCGCCAGCAGTGCGCCGGGTACAGGACCGTGGGCTCGAGACCGCCCGGCGGCTCGCGTCGGACGCAGAGGGAGCGGCTGCCGGTGGCGAGCGAGCACTGTTCGAGAACACGGCGGACACCGACTTCTCGATCGAGGCCAACCGGCGGTGGCTCGCCGGCGCCCTGCTCGACGGAGCCGCGCTAGGAGGTTCGACGGTCGCAGCAGTGGTCGGCGGCGAGGACCTCCACGAGCCGCTCACGGGAGTCGGCTCGGATCCCTCTACCGGCGAGGAGCTCTATCGCTACGTCGAAGGCGACGTCGACGTCGTGGATCGGGCGGTGCGCACGGCCCGAGGGTCCGCGTCGAGATGGCGAGCTCGCCCCGCGTCGGAGCGGGCGAGATTGCTGGCCCTCGCTGCCGACGTCATGGACGCGGAACGGGGGCGGACCTTGGCGGTCATGGCGCTCGATGCCGGCAAGACCGTCGGTGAAGGCGACCCCGAGATCTCCGAGGCGATCGACCTGGCGCGCTACTACGCGGGACTGGCGGTGTCGCTCGTCGACGTCGACGCGGACGTGTCGTTCGATCCCTACGCACTTGTCGTCGTCGCACCACCGTGGAACTTCCCGTACGCGATCCCGGCCGGGGGAGTGTTCGCCGCGCTCGCGGCCGGGAGCACGGTCGTGTTGAAGCCGGCCCCCGAGACGGTGCTGACGGCCGCCGTCCTCGCCGAGCAGTGCTGGAAGGCGGGCATTGGGCGTGACGTGCTCCAGTTCCTGCCGCTCGCCGACGGCGACGCCGGGCGCCACCTCGTCACCCACCCGGACGTCGATGCCGTCGTGCTCACCGGAGCGTGGGAGACCGCCCGGAGGTTCCTCGGCTGGCGCCCGACACTGGCGCTGCATGGCGAGACGAGCGGCAAGAACGCGCTAGTGATCACCGCTGCGGCCGATCAGGACGACGCGATCCGCGACCTCGTCCGCTCCGCGTTCGCGCATGCTGGCCAGAAGTGCTCGGCGGCGAGCCTCGCGATCCTTGAGGCCTCGCTGTATGACGACCGACACTTCCTGGGACGGCTCGCGGACGCAGTTCGGAGCCTGCGCGTCGGGGCCGCCGTCGACCCGGCGACCCAGGTCGGACCGCTGATCCGGCCGCCGTCTGGCCCGCTTCTTCGCGCGCTCACGATGCTCGCCCCGGGCGAGAGGTGGCTCGTGGAGCCGGCGATGGTAGACGGCAATCCCCGTCTTTGGCGTCCTTCAGTGAAGCTCGGCGTGGCGCCCGGAAGCGAGCTCCACCTCCTCGAGTGCTTCGGACCCGTGCTCGGGCTGATGCGCGCAGACGACCTTGACCATGCGATCGATCTACAGAACGCGTCGGAATACGGCCTCACCGGCGGGATCCACACGCTCGACGAGGCCGAGGTCCGTCACTGGTGCGATCGAGTCGAGGTGGGGAACGCCTATGTGAACAGGCACATCACCGGCGCGATCGTTCAGCGGCAACCCTTCGGTGGATGGAAGCGCTCGACGGTCGGGCCGGGAGCAAAGGCGGGGGGCCCGCACTACGTCGCGTCGCTGGGTACGTGGCGACGCGACGGTCCAGCTGACGTCGCCAAGGAGCTGGAGCAGGCGCGCGAGATGTGGCGACGGCTCGCCGTGGGCGAGGACGCGTCGGGTCTCTCGGCGGAGTCGAACGTCTTTCGCCTGCGCCCTCTCCGCCGTGCAAGCCTGCGCCTCGGTGCGCCGGAGGAGCCGGACACGCTGGCAATCTCGCTCGCGGTCGCCGCCGAGATCGGCGTCGAGCTCGACGTCTCCACCGACGTCCGAGGGCCTGGGCTGCCCGTCGGCACGACGATCGAGTCCGAGGCCACGTACGTCGAGCGCATCACGGCCTCGCGCTCGGGCTCGAGCGCGCCGGGGCGCTTCGATCGCGTTCGGCTGTGCGGCGCGAGCGGCCGGGCGCGCCTCGACCTTCTCGACGCGGGGCTCGAGGTCGACACGACCCCGCTCGCCCCGATCGGCCGCGTCGAGCTCCTGCGCTGGAGCCGGGAGCAGGCGATCAGTACGACCCGACACCGACACGGCCACGTCGGCCGAGCGCGCTGAACGGGCAGAGCACGCGGCCGGGAGATACCTCACGGAGCCTTCGAGTGCAGGTGGCGGCTACGCTCGGCCGGAATGCGACGTGCGTTGGCCGGGGTGCTGGATCTGATCGGGATCCTCGTGTTCGTGGGCATCGGCCGATCGGTGCACACCGACGGCGTGACGCTCGCCGGCATGGCGAGCACAGCCTGGCCGTTCCTCACGGGGGCAGCGATCGGCTGGATCGCAGTGCGCGCATGGCGACGTCCCATGGCGATCCTCCCGAGCGGTGTCGCCGTCTGGCTCGCCTGCGTCGCCATCGCCATGGTGCTTCGCGTCGTCTCCGGCCAGGGGACAGCGGTCGGCTTCGTCGCCGTCGCCCTCGCCTTCCTCGGCGCCGTCATGGTCGGCTGGCGGGCCGCCGCCCAGGTGGGTGCCGCGCTGCGAGCCCGTTCCGGCTACGGCGCAGCACGCCGTCCTGCGGCGGCGACCCACGTGGACGCCCGGATTCGCTGAGCGCTCGGCGGCTCGCGCGTCCAGGGCGATCTTGGCCCAGCCGCGGGCTGCTCGCGCTGGTCCTAGCGCCGCGCCACACTGGTAGGCATGGCAGCTCAATACATCTACACCATGCGCGATCTGCGGCGCTTCTACCCGCCCGACCGCGAGGTGCTCCGTGGCATCAACCTCTCCTTCTACCCGGGGGCGAAGATCGGGGTGATCGGCTCCAATGGCTCGGGCAAGTCGTCGCTGCTGCGGATCATGGCGGGCGAGGACGACGGCTTCGCCGGAGAGGCCCGTCTCACCACCGGTTTCACGGTGGGTTTCCTCTCTCAGGAGCCGCACCTCGATCCGACCAAGGACGTGACCGGCAACGTCACCGACGGTGTGGCTGAGGTCAAGGCGCTGCTCGATCGCTTCGAAGAGGTCTGCGCGGCCATGGGCGAGCCGGACGCCGACTTCGACAAGCTGATCGACGAGCAGGCCGCCCTGCAGGACCGGATCGACGCGGCAGGCGCTTGGGACCTGCAGCGGACCCTCGAGATCGCCATGGACGCCCTTCGTCTGCCACCGGGGGACGCCGACGTCTCCGCGCTCTCGGGCGGAGAACGCAGGCGTGTCGCCCTCTGCCGGCTCCTGCTGTCCAAGCCCGACCTGCTCCTTCTCGACGAGCCGACCAACCATCTCGACGCCGAGTCGGTCGCCTGGCTCGAGCGGACGCTGCAGGAGTACCCGGGCACCGTCGTGGCCGTGACGCACGACCGGTACTTCCTCGACAACGTTGCGGGTTGGATCCTCGAGCTCGACCGGGGCGCCGGCATCCCTTGGCAGGGCAACTACTCGTCCTGGCTCGAGCAGAAGCAGGACCGCTTGGCTCGCGAGGAGAAGACGGACCGGTCCCGCCAGGCCGCGCTCGAGCGAGAGCTCGAGTGGATCCGGATGTCGCCCCGGGCGCGACAGAGCAAGGGCAAGGCCCGCATCAACGCCTATAACGATCTGGTCGCGGAGGCCGAGGCAGCCGAGCGGCGCGCCGACAAGCTCGAGATCACCATCCCACCCGGTCCTCGCCTCGGCGACCGCGTCGTGGATGCGGTGGACCTGGTCAAGGGGTTCGGCGACCGGCTGCTCATCGACGGCCTTTCGTTCTTGCTCCCGCCGGGCGGCATCGTCGGGGTGATCGGGCCCAACGGCGCCGGCAAGACCACGCTGTTCCGGATGATCGTCGGGCAGGACAAGCCCGACAGCGGGCAGCTCGAGCTCGGGGCGACGGTCGAGCTGGCCTACGTGGACCAGTCTCGTGAGGATCTGGAGGCGGACGCCACCGTGTTCGACGAGATCACCGGTGGCACCGATCGCATCGTGGTCGGCATCCGCGAGCTGCACGGACGTGCGTACGTCGCGAGTTTCGGGTTCAAGGGCAGCGACCAGCAGAAGAAGGTGGGTCAGCTCTCCGGAGGCGAGCGCAACCGCGTGCAGCTCGCCAAGGTCCTCAAGCGCGGCGGCAACGTGCTGCTGCTCGACGAGCCCACGAACGATCTCGACGTCGACACCCTCAGAGGGCTCGAGGAGGCGCTGCTCGGCTTCCCCGGATGTGCCGTGGTCATCAGCCACGATCGCTGGTTCCTCGACCGGATCGCGACGCACGTTCTCGCGTTCGAGGGCGACTCGGAGGTGCGCTGGTTCGAGGGCAACTTCAGCGACTACGAGGTCGACCGCAAGAAGCGCCTCGGCGTCGACGCCGACCAGCCCCACCGGCTGCGCTACAAGCCGCTGACGCGATAGCCGTTAGGCCCTCCGAGGGTGAACGTCAGGCCCTCGGAGGGAGGCGGCGGAGTGATCGGGAACGAGGACACCGGGCGCCCGGTGACCTCCGTCGCGAGCGGCGAGCATGGGGCCGAGCGCGCCGTCCGAGCGGGCGCTCCAACCGATCTTGCCGGGGGCGCCCGCGATCGAGCTCCTCTCGCCGGGGCAGATAGCGCCATCTTCGGGCCGGTGCTCTTCGGGCCAGCGCTGCCTGTAGGGACGGAGCTGTTCTCGTCCGTCGTCGACGGCGAGCTCGCCCTGCTCGAGTGGACCGCGCCGACCGGCGACGTGCGAGCTGTGCCCTCACGTCGCGGGGACCGGCTGCTTCGCTTCGGCGCGCTCTCTGTAGTCGGCTGCGCTGCGCTGCTTGCAGCGGTGCTCGTCGGCGGCGGTCGTTCGGGACCCGGCCGAGCCACGGCCGCGCCGGTGCAGGGCACCACAGCGCCTGTACCCGCCAGGGCCCCGGGCGTGTCGCGCACCACGACGCCCGCGCCGACTACGACTTCGCCCGCCGCGACCCTCACTGCGCAGGCCACCAGCACACCCGCGCCCGCGCCGGCGGTGGCCACTACCAGCGCGCCGGTGCCCGCGACCACCACGACCGTGGCGCCGATCACCGCGGAGTCCTCGACGAGGACCGACCGATCGGACCGTGGCGAGGGTCGTGACGGCGGATCGGACAACTGACGCCACGCTCCGGTGGCGTCCGGTCGCGCCCCACCTCGGTGACCCGGGCTCGTCGTCTACCTTGTACCCGAGCATCGTGCTGTTGAGGTCGCTGGGTCGTCGGTGACCCTCGATGTCGGCCGTCGTGCGGGGGCCGTCCCTGTGACGACATGAGTTTCCCGAAGGAGGGACGTTCGTGCGCGACCTCGACGTCGTGGAGTTCCGCCCCAGCCCCGAGCAGTACGCGTGGACCTTCGGGGGCGTGGCTCCCGTCGCCCGGATCCGGCCCGGCACGGTGCTCGAGCTGTTCACCGAGGACTGCTTCGCCGGTCGGGTGCGCAGCGAGTCGGACCTGGTGAGCGAGGTGTGCGAGTTCCCGTTCCTCAACCCGCAGACGGGACCGTTCTACGTCGAGGGCGCCGAGCCGGGCGACACGCTGGCCGTGCACTTCGTTTCCATCGAGCCCGCCCGAGACTGGGCGGCGTCGACGACGGTGCCGCTCTTCGGAGCGCTTACGGCGACGCACACCACTGCCATGTTGCACGCCCCGTTGCCCGAGGTCGTGTGGATCTGGCGGCTCGACAGAGTGGCGAGGACGTGCCGCTTCCAGGCGCGCACGGGCGATTACTGGGTCGATCTCCCCATGGACCCGATGCACGGGACGCTCGGGGTCGCTCCAGCGAACCTAGAGGTGCGAAGCGCTCTCGTGCCGGACGCGTTCGGCGGCAACATGGACACTCCCGAGCTGCGCGCGGGTGTCACGTGTTACCTCGGTGTCAACGTCGAGGGCGCTCTCGTGTCGCTCGGCGACGGGCACGCCCGCCAGGGCGAAGGCGAGACGTGCGGCGTTGCCGTGGAGGCCGCGATGGATTCGGTGATCATCGTCGATCTGATCAAGGGTCGTCCTTGCGCGTGGCCCCGCATCGAGAGCGACACCCATCTCATGTCGACTGGGTCGGCGCGACCGTTGGAGGACGCGTTCCGTATCGCTCAGGCCGACATCGTCGGATGGGTGAGCGGCGACTTCGGTCTCGACGTGCTCGACGCTTACCAGCTCGTGAGCCAGGCGGTCGAGGCCCCGATCGCCAACGTCGTGGACACCAACTACACCTCGGTCGCCAAGCTGGCCAAGCGCTGGCTGCCGAAGGTCGACGTCTACGACGGCGCGCACCACAAGCTGAGCGAGATGGCGGCGGCGTATCGGGCGGACCGTGGAGCAACGACCCGGCCGCTGCGAACCGACTGACGGCACTGCATCGAGGGAGCCTCGGCGCCTTGGGTTGAGGTCGATACTGGCGCCAACAGATGCCCGGTGCTCGAGCCTCGCCCGGCTTCCCGCCGGGCGAGGCCGTGAACGAGTTACCCGGATCGGCGCAGCGCGTAACACGCGCGCGCCTCAATCAGCGCTCAGATGCCCCAGGCAGCAGCCGCGCCTCGATGCGTTGCTCCCTGGCGACGTCGCCGTCACGTGTCACCCGGTAGGCGGCCTTGCCCTCTACCTCGGAGAGGATCTCGGCGAGCTCGATGCCCCGGTAGAGCAGGCCCACGCCGTCGTCTGTCGCGTAACCGTCAGGGAGGGCGCCGGACGCGACGCTCTGCTGGTAGACGGGCCGGCGTTGGGCCTCGGAGTCGTAGTGGACGCCGTTCGAGTAGGGAAGCAGCCCGAGGCCGTTCGTGACGGTGCGCAGGTCCGGGCCGAACGAGTCGGTGGTGCCGCCGACGTGCCAACAGATCGAGCCGGCCGAGACCCCGGCGAGCACCACGCCGGCCCGCCAGGCCTCGGTGAGGATCTCGTCGAGACCGTGCAGGCGCCATAGCGCGAGGAGGTTGGCGACGCTGCCGCCGCTCACCCATACGACGTCCTGCTCGAGGACGAGGCCGGCCGTGTCCGCCACGCTCGGCATCGGGAACAGGTTCAGATGGGAGACGTCGATACCGGCGGCCCGACCGGCTTCGCTGAGCGCCGCGTTGAACTGTCGCTGGTCACCTCCGGCAGTCCGGATGTGGCACAGCTTCGGCGCCCGCCCGTCGATGCCGGCGAGTTCGATCGCATGGAGGAGCAGTGGAGCGAACTCGACCTCGGTACGCACGCCCCGGCGCAAGCCGTCCGAGGTCGCGAGGATCGTGGGCTCTCGAGTCGACATCTCCCGACCGTACCGGCGATACGGTGGGCCATGAGGCAGAGCGGTTCTGGCACAGTCCGCCTGCACGTCTATGTCAGTGGCAGGGTCCAGGGAGTCTGGTTCCGGGAATCGTGCCGGCGCACGGCGGCGCGGCGCGATCTCGCCGGATGGGTCCGCAACCTGAGCGATGGCCGCGTCGAGGCGGTCTTCGAAGGCGATGCCCCGGCGGCGAAGGAGCTCGTCGACTGGTGCAGGCACGGGTCGTCGTCGGCCGAAGTGGAGCAGGTCGTCGTGATCGAAGAGCCTCCGGAAGGCATCGAGGGATTCGTCGTGCGCTGATCGGCGTGCGGGCCACTCCGGGCACTGTCAGTTGGCAGTACCTCCGAGAGAGTCCGTCTCGGACGCGGCGGAGCGCCGATCGCGTCACTCGTGTTCGAGGATGGCATAGACGCCAGTAGAGATAGCGGGCCACGTCGGGCAGCGAGTCGTGGAAGTCTGCGAGGTCGTCGACGGAGAACGGCCCCAGCTCGAGGTGGGCGGTGGCGATCGGGTAGTCGGGAACAGACAATCCGATGCCGGGACTGGCGCGCCGGCCGATTTCGCGCCGGCGCCATGGCCATGCGAGCATCGTCGGATGCTGCCGCCGGACGATCACCTTCACACCGAATGGTCCTGGGACGCGCCGCGGGGTTCGATGGAGCGGACGTGCGCTCGAGCCCTTCAGCTCGGTGTCCCCTCGGTCGCGTTCACCGATCATGCCGACTTCACGTCCTGGGTCGACACGCGCGCCGGCACCGGCGTACCTTCCGCGCTCCGCAAGCGCGTCAGCAGCGACGGAATGTTCCAGCCTCCACCGCTCGATCTGGACGGCTATCTGGCGAGCCTCGAGCACTGCCGGCAGGCTTTCCCGACCCTCAGGATCCTTTCCGGCGTCGAGTTCGGAGAGCCGCACTGGCATCGCGAGCAGTCGGCCGAGCTGTTGAGACGGGGAGGGTTCGACCGTGTGTTGATCAGCATGCACTCGGCATTGGCCGACGACGGCAGGATCATCCAGATACGTGATGCCTACCGCGATCGAGCCCCGGACCAGGTCGTGCGCGAGTACCTCGAGGCTGCGGCCGTGATGATCGAGAGCTCCGATGTCGGAGCCGTCCTCGCGCACATCGACTACCCGGTGCGGGCCTGGCCGGCCCACGCCGGTCCCTACAGTCCGGAGAGGTTCGAGGAGGAGCTGCGTGGCGTGCTTCGGGTGCTCGCCCGGAGCGGCCGGGCGCTCGAGGTGAACACCCGGTTGCCGCTCGATGCACGGATCGTTCGGTGGTGGCGTCAGGAAGGCGGCAAGCTCGTGAGCTTTGGCAGCGACGCACACGATCCCTTGGCCGTGGCTCGCGGCTTCGCTGACGCGACAGCGATGGTGGCAGCCAGCGGATTCCGGCCCGGGCCCGATCCGCACGACCTCTGGACGCCCGACTGAGGTCGTCCCTCGAGGTCGCGAGCGTTGAAGCGGTGACCATCGCTAGCCTCGGGCGCGGACGACGTCCGCCGCCGGCTGAGCGCGACCCAGACCGGCCGAGTCGAAGGAGAGATGCCGTGTCTGCATCGCCCATGAGCGAGAGCGAATGGCTCGAATTCCTCCGGTCCCCAGCTCGACCGGCGATCGTCTCGACGGTGCGCCGCGACGGGAGACCGCACGCCGTTCCCGTCTGGTTCGACCTTGACGGGACCACGGTGGTGTTCAACACCGGAGCGCACACCGTGAAAGGGAGGAACCTCGCGCGCGATCCTCGTCTCGGATTCTGCGTGCAGGACGACGCTTTGCCGTATGCGTTCCTCTCTGCGGACGGAGTGGCCGAGCTGATCGACGATCTGGAGCAGGTGCGGCGGTGGGCGGCCCGGATCGGCGGACGGTACATGGGCGCCGATCAGGCCGAGGCCCTCGGCGAGCGCAACGGCGTACCTGGCGAGCTGCTCGTGCGGGTCGAGCTCCGACACATCGTCGCGATCAGGGATCTCACGGGCTGAAGCGTATGCGAGCGGGTCGCGCCGCAAGACAGGGCTTAGTGGCCGCGCGGATTGGAGACGTGGCCTCTGAACAGGACCTTCACACAGAAATAGACCATCCACCGGTCGTTGTGGTGGCCCGAGAAGGATCTCGGGTGCGATCCAATCCCAACGACCAAGTG